>CABQGZ010000176.1 GCA_902463835.1 uncultured Lachnospiraceae bacterium | reverse complement strand
CCGTTCGGGACTACTGGAAAGTCCAGCTTCTCATAGAGGTTGGCGGCGAAAATAGCGCCCTTTAAGGCTCCGGCTGTCACGGTGGGAGCCAGGAACAGACCCTGGTAGAAATCTTTCATAACGCCGAGGGACGCGCCTACTTCCTTGCCAAGTCCCGGTGCTGTCAGGCGGTAAGCCGCATTTTCCACACATTCCTTTTTGCCCACGATATAGCCGCCGATAGGCGCAAGGCCTCCGCCGGGATTCTTGATGAGGGAACCTACCATCATGTCCGCTCCCACCTCAGATGGCTCTGTGCGCTCCACGAATTCGCCGTAGCAGTTGTCCACCATGACAAGCACATCGGGCTTGATCTCTTTTACAAAGGCGATCAGCTCCTGGATGCGGGCTACGGAAAATGTGGGTCTTGTCTGATAGCCTTTGGACCGCTGGATGGTAACCATCCTTGTCTTGCTGTGGATGGCTTTTCGAATATTTTCGTAGTCAAAGCTGCCGTCCGGCAGAAGATCCACCTGACGGTACGTGATTCCGTATTCCGCCAGAGAACCCTTGGAGGGACGAATACCGATGACTTCCTCCAGGGTATCATAGGGCTTGCCTACCGGCGAGAGAAGTTCATCGCCAGGCCTTAAATTGGACATCAAAGCCAAGGCCAGGGCGTGGGTTCCACAGGTGATCTGCGGGCGCACCAGCGCAGCCTCGGCTCCGAAGCAGCTGGCGTAGACTTCCTCTAAGGTATCGCGGCCCAGGTCGTTATAGCCGTAGCCGTTTGTTCCCATGAAGCATTCGGCGCTGACACGGTGCTTTTGCATGGCGGCGATCACCTTCAGCTGGTTGTATTCGGCCGTGGCGTCAATCTGGGCAAAACGCTCCTGCAGCTGCTGTTCGATTTTGCTGCCGTAATCGTAGACTTCTTTGCTGATTCCTAAGTTTTGGTACATTTCCTGCATGATTTTCATTTCCAATCTATTTTATTTGCGGCCCTCTCTCTCATGAAGGCCAGCATTTTCTCATTATCGTAGTCAAACTCCGGCTTATTCACCCAGATAACGTCCCGCTCTCTGCGAAACCAGGTCAGCTGCCGCTTGGCAAAATGCCGGGTATCTCTTTTAATGCGGTAAATGGCGTCTTCCAGGCTGCAAGCTCCGTCCAGGTAATCCAGGATCTCTTTGTAGCCGAGCCCCTGCATAGACACCATGTCCTTGGTGCATCCCATCTTCTTTAAGCGTTTCACTTCTTCCAGCAGCCCTTCGGACACCATAGCATCTACACGCCTGTTAATGCGCTCGTAGAGACGCGCTCTGTCGTCGTTCAGCACGAAATAACAGAACTGGTATGGAGATTCCTTGCTGCGCTCCGCCTCATTGTGTTCCGATATCTTCTGACCCGTGAGATAATGGAACTCCAGAGCCCGGATCACCCGCTTCACGTTATTGGCGTGGATATCCAGGGCGGATTTCTCATCTACCTGGCTTAGCATATGATGAAGGAAGTCTGCTCCCTTCTCCTGTGCCAACAGCTCCAGCTTATGGCGGTAAGCGGTGTCCTGCTCATTTTCAGTAAAATCGATACCGTACAAGACGGCCTGAATGTAAAAGCCGGTTCCGCCGGTGATGATAGGAATCCGACCCTGGGCGTAGATCTCTTCCATGGCTGCATGGGCCATCTCCTGAAACCGCACCACGTGAAATTCCTCACATGGCTCCAGCTCGTCAATGAGATAATGGGGAATGCCCTGCTGCTCTTCTTTTTTTATTTTGGCTGAACCGATGTCCATGTGGCGGTAGACCTGCATGGAGTCCGCAGAGATGACGGAGCCGTGCACCGCCTTGGCAAATGCAATGGACAGTTCCGTCTTTCCCACCGCGGTAGGGCCAGTAAGTATGAGCAAAGGCTTTTTTTGAAATGTATCATCCATCCTGCTTTCCGCCTTTCTATGCCTTTTATGCTTTCTTCGCTTTCTTTGATGCGCATCTTTCGTTTTTTCACATATTACAGAATGCGTTTGAATTTCTTTTCCAGCTCATATTTCGTCATAGAGATGATCGTAGGTCTGCCGTGGGGGCAGTGATACGGGTTCTCCAGGGTAAGAAGCTCGCCAATCAGCTGTTCCATCTCCGGCCGCGACAGCTTCTGATTGCCCTTCACCGCCGCTTTGCAGGACATGGAGGCGATTTTTTCCAGGATGATCTGAGGCGTTTCGTTCCCTTTTAGGGTCATCAGGCTGTCCAGCATCTCAATCATCAGTGCCTGCTCGTTCAGTCCGAACAGATTGGCTGGAACAGAGGTCACGGCGTACTCTCTGCCGCCGAAGGGCTCGATGGTGTAGCCCACTTTGTTAAAGTACTCCATGTATTTTTTCAGCAGCTCTTCCTCCTGCATGGACAGGGACAGAAGCATAGGTGGGAAGATGACCTGGGAAGTATACTCCTTATTTTCCAGGGTTGCCATCGTCCGCTCGTAGAGTACCTTTTCGTGGGCGGCGTGCTGATCGATGATGTAGAGCGTATCGCCCATCTGCACCAGCCAGTAGGTGTCGAACAGCTGACCGATAATCGTGTGATAAGGAACCGCTTCCGGAGACAGGAGCCGCTTGGGAACGGCTGCTTCTGTTGATTGCTGCTGTCCCGGAGCCGATGTTTCTGCATGTTGTTGGTTGAAAACATCGGCCTCTACTTGCTTCTGGTTCGTGGCATCCGATGCCATTGGTGCGGAATTCTTCGCCATATAACCAGCAGAACTTTCCTTTACAAGAAAATCAGTATATTTTTGCTCATACGGACTGTCCTTCTTTATCGATTCACGAAGAGCATCCAAACGGTGCTTCTCGAAGGGCTCCGGAATCTTTCTGGCAGCCGCTGCCGCGTCTCTCCGCTCCTGGGCAGCGGCATCCTGGAGCTTCTGCCTGGCCTCAGGGCTCACATGTTCGCCCCCTCTTTTTGGCTCTGCCAGCTCCATCTGATAGACAAGCTCACTGCGGTTGATGGCCTCCCGGACTGTGTTGCTGATGGAATCGTAGATCTGCTCCTGATTGCTGAAGCGCAGCTCCATCTTGGTGGGGTGCACATTTACGTCCAAAAGTTCTCCCCGGATGTCCAGATGCAGTACCACAAAGGGATATTTGTGCTGCATCACGAAGGACTTGTATCCGTCCTCAATACTCTTGGCGATCAGAGCACTCTTCACATACCTACCATTGATGAAATAATTTTCAAAATTCCGATTACCTCTGGAGATCAAAGGCTTACCGATAAAGCCGTCCACAGAAAAAGTATCCCATTCCTTATGAATCTCAATAAGATTGTTGGCAATATCTCTTCCATAAATATGATAAATGATCTCCTTCAGATTGGAATTCCCGGAGGTGTGAAGCTTCACCTGATTGTTCACAATGAATTTGAAGGATACCTCAGGATGGGAAAGGGCCATATGCTCCATCAGATCACTGATATACCCGGCTTCCGTGGGAGCCGTCTTCAGGAATTTCCGTCTGGCCGGTGTGTTATAAAAAAGATTCCGCACCAGAAATGTGGTTCCCTCCGGCGCACCGATTTCTTCCAGTAAAACCTCTTTTCCGCCCTCGATACAGTACCGGACGCCGCTGATCCCTTCCGGCGTCTTCGTGATCAGCTCCACCTGAGACACTGCCGCAATACTGGACAAAGCCTCCCCCCGAAACCCCAGGGAGGACACCGTCACCAGATCCTCCACACGCCGTATCTTGCTGGTAGAATGACGAAGAAACGCCAACCGTACCTGCTCCCGGTCAATCCCGCACCCATTGTCCGTGATCCGAATGAAGGAGATTCCTCCCTCCTTCACCTCCACTGTGACAGCGGTAGCCTTGGCGTCTATGGCATTCTCCACCAGCTCCTTCACCACCGAAGCCGGCCGCTCAATCACCTCTCCTGCCGCAATCTTATCAATCGTCTGTTGATCCAACACCTCAATCTGTGGCATAAACTGCACCTCCCTTGTGGCTATTCTTCTCTCTGTCACCACCGATTCTTTATCTTACTCTGAAGCTGATACAATTTATTCATCGCATCAATAGGCGTCAGATTACTCAGATCCATCTGGCGGATCTCCTGTATAATATCGTCGTCCTTCACCGTGTCAAACAGCGAGATCTGACTGATGTCCACCTCGTCCAGCTTCTTACTGCTCTTTTTTCCCGCGGCAGCATTTTCCACCGCAATGCTGCTGACCACCTCGGAGATATCATTCTCACTCAGCTCCTGGGCGATCACCTTGGCCCGCTCGATCACCGACTCGGGCACACCGGCCAGCTTCGCCACCTGAATGCCGTAGCTGCGGTCCGCGCCGCCCGGGACGATCTTTCGAAGGAACACAATGTCGTCCCCCTTCTCCTTCACTGCGATGCAATAATTGTTCACATTGTTCAGCTTCCCCTCCAGCTCCGTGAGCTCGTGATAATGGGTGGCAAACAATGTCTTGGCTCCCAGAAGCTTCGGATTGCTGATATGCTCCACCACGGCCCAGGCGATGGATAGCCCGTCGAAGGTACTGGTGCCCCGGCCGATCTCATCCAGGACAAGAAGGCTGTTTGCCGTGGCATTCCGCAGGATATTGGCCACCTCCGTCATCTCCACCATGAAGGTACTCTGGCCGGAGGCAAGGTCATCGGAGGCGCCCACCCGTGTGAATATCCGGTCTACGATTCCGATTTTAGCAGAATCAGCCGGTACAAAGCTTCCGATCTGAGCCATCAGCACAATGAGCGCCGTCTGCCGCATGTAGGTGGATTTACCGGCCATGTTGGGGCCGGTGATAATGGAGATCCGCTTGCTGCCATTGTCCAGATATGTATCATTAGCGATGAACATGTCATTGCTGATCATCTTTTCCACCACAGGATGACGGCCGTTCTTGATGTCGATCACACCTTTTTCATTCATCTTGGGACGGCAGTAATTCCCCCGCTCCGCCACCAGAGCCAGCGAGGCAAACACATCAATCCGGGCAACTGCTTTTGCGGTCTGCTGGATGCGCAGCACCTGGGCTGCAATCTTCTCCCGGACCTCCCGATACAGCTCGTATTCCAACGAAACCAGCCGATCCTCCGCCCCCAGAATGAGATCCTCCAGTTCCTTCAGTTCCGGCGTAATATAGCGCTCCGCATTGGCAAGGGTCTGCTTTCTGGTATAGTAATCCGGCACCATATTTTTGAAGGAATTTGTCACCTCCAGATAGTATCCAAACACCTTGTTGTATTTGATCCGCAGGTTCTTGATCCCCGTCTTCTCCCGCTCCTTTGTCTCCAGCTCCATGAGCCAGGTCTTTCCCTCCGTCTTGGCGTTGCGAAGCTTGTCCACCTCCTCATGGTAACCGGTCTTTATAATATCGCCGTCCCGGACGGAGATGGGCGGCTCCTCCTGGATGGAATCGTCAATCAGGGAAAAAAGATCCTCCAGGGTATCCAGCTCCTCCCGGATCCTTTTTAGCTCCTCACTCTCAAATTCACCTAAGATGGTCTTAATATAAGGAAGCATGGCCAGGGAACTCTTAAAAGCGATCAAGTCTCTGGGATTGGCTGTCTGATAGGTCACCCGGCACACCAGCCGCTCCATATCGTAGATAGGGTTCAGATATTCCCGCAGTTCCTCCCGGTTCATGGCCTGCTGCTTTAATTCCTCCACCGCGTCGAGACGCTCCTCGATGGCCTGCTTTTCAATCAGCGGCTGCTCCACAAAGGAACGGAGCATTCTTGCGCCCATAGCCGTCCTTGTCTTGTCCAGCACCCAGAGCAGGGAACCACGCTTCTGCTTTTCCCGCAATGTCTCCGCCAGCTCCAGGTTCCGGCGGGTAGAGCTGTCGATGATCATGTATTTTCCTGTGAGATACAGCTTTAAATGTGACATATTGTCAAGAGAGTTCTTCTGTGTCTCATACAGATATTTTAACAGCGCACCGGCTGCGATGGTGCCGCACTCGTAGTCCTGAATGCCAAGACCGGCAAGATCCTTCACATTAAAATGGGTCAACAGCGTATTTTTTGCAGTCTCATCGCTAAAATACCAGGCCTCCAGGGAAGAAACCATGATGCCAAGTCGGTTTCTTAAATCCTCCAGATCCATGCCGCTCATATAGAAGGCTTCGTTGCAGATGATCTCGGAGGGTGCGAAACGGCTGATCTCATCCAGAAGCTTCCGCTCCGAATCCAACTCCGTCATATAGTAGTCCCCGGTGGTGACGTCCGCAATGCTCACCCCGTAGCGATCCTCCAGATAGACGATACACATGAGATAATTGTTCTTCGTCTCGTCCAGCGCCTGGGGATCCAGATTGGTTCCGGGAGTGACAATGCGCACCACCTCCCGTTTCACCAGTCCCTTGGCCAGCTTGGGATCCTCCACCTGTTCACAGATGGCCACCTTATAGCCCTTGGATACCAGCTTGTTCAGATACCCCTCCACCGCGTGAAAAGGAACGCCGCACATGGGCGCCCGCTCCTCCAGTCCGCAGTTTTTTCCGGTCAGGGTGATCTCCAGTTCCTTTGAGGCTGTCAGCGCATCCTCGAAGAACATCTCATAAAAATCTCCCAGACGGTAAAACAGGATACAATCCGGGTATTCCTTCTTTGTCTCTAAATATTGCTGCATCATGGGTGTTAAATCAGCCACAATCTCTCTTCCTTTCGATCTCATTTATTCAAGGGCGGTATCTTCTTATGAGCTCCTCCGCCACCTTCAGCCCGTCCATGGCTGCGGACATGATCCCGCCGGCATATCCCGCTCCCTCACCGCAGGGATAGATGCCCTTCCGGTTGCTCTCAAAGCCTTCGTCTCTCGGTATTCGCACCGGGGAAGAGGTTCTGCTCTCCACGCCGGACAGGATACAGTCATACCGGTCAAAATCATGAATATATCTGGAAAACGCATGCATTCCCTCCACAAAAGCCCCGGTAATCTGCTCCGAAAACAGCTCATGAAGCGGCGCAAAAGCGGTGCGCCCCTTGGTACAGCTGTCGTACGCACCGTAGCTGCTGCTTACACGCTTCTGTACAAAATCTCCGAAAAGCTGCTGGGGAATGGCTCCGGCGCCCAACTCATAGGCTTTTTGCTCCAGCTGACGCTGAAAACGGATGCCTGCCAGGGGCCCCTC
>CABQGZ010000175.1 GCA_902463835.1 uncultured Lachnospiraceae bacterium | reverse complement strand
GTGGCATGGAAGTCGGCCAGTACGGCTTTTCGGTTGTTATCGGCACATTTTTGCTCTCTCTGTTATTCCCGACCGTGCATGAAGCGTTTTCTGTGCTGATGCCTTCTGGCTTCTCGGGCGGATTTGCTTTTGCTGCCTCGATTGGCGGCATGGTTACTGAACTGACTGGATGGGAGGATGCTGCGGCAGTTGCCAATACTTTTGCCACAATAGGACTGCTCTTGGGTGTTTTTGGAGGCATCCTTTTGATTAACATTTATTGCCGCCGGGGCGCGACCCGTTTTGTAAAAGATGTGAAAGATTTACCTCAGGATATGAAGCAGGGATTCCTTGAAGAAGGGAGTCGTCCTACTGTTGGCGATCAAACTACAACTCCGATGTCTATGGATACACTTGCATGGCATCTGGGCCTTCTCGGTACTGCGGTAGGAAGCGGTTATCTGGTATATCTTAAAGTTAGCGAAGTCATTGAAATCTCGTTTATTTCAATTTGCCTGATTACCGGCATTATTCTTAATTTTATTCTCAAAATGATTCATTTCCAGCAGTATGTCGATAAGCGTGTTGTTACACGTCTTTCCAGTTCAACTGCGGACTATCTGGTTGCATTTGGCATTGCTTCAATCAATCCAAAGATTGTGGTCAGTTACATGGGGCCATTGCTCTTGTTTGTTGGCCTGGGCATTATTCACGCTGCCTCAATGTTTGCGCTGAACAGAAAACTTTATCATAATTTCTGGTTTGAACGGTCAATTTATACGTTCGGCTGGAGTTTGGGATTGGTTACGACAGGAATGACGTTACTGCGAATTGTTGATCCTGAATTCAAGTCGAAGACGCTGGAAGACTATGGAATTGCCTCTCTTGCAATTTCTCCTTTTGAAATTGCGATTGTTGCATTGGTCCCGATGTTTGTTTCTACTGGATATGCATATCAGACAGGCTTTGTCTGCATTGCTATTTGGGCGGTTTTGACACTGGCATGTATCAAGAAATACGGTATTTCAAAGCAAAAGGATACAGAGCTTCGCCCAGGAGAGAAAGAAATCCTGGATGAGGTTGCAGCGGAGAAAGCTGCCAGAAAGACAAGTACTGTAAACTAAGGAGAATAATTATATATGCTAGACTGTAAGCAAATAGAGTATAACCGTTTTGCCTATAAATTGGTTTCGGTTAACATTGGCGTCAGAAAGGGCGAGCAGGTTTTAATTGTTTGCGATACAAATACTGATCTGCGAGTGGCTTATGCAATTGCAGGGGCAGTTGATGCTGTCGGAGGAGAATACACTGTCTCCATTATGCGTTCTTTGCCTTCTGATAATGCTACCTCGACGACAGATATGATTGCCAAGGCAGCTGAGGCTGCGGATGTCATTGTCTCCTTGAACCGCTACAATTCCTGTGCAATATTCGATTCCAGAGTGACTCGACTGATCCAGGAAAAACGCCTCCGTGATATTACTCTTTCCTGTCGTGATCCGCAGACTTTTCTTGAGGGAGGAGCGCTGGCAGATTATGAGGAGATATTACAGGACGGACTTGCCTTGAAAAAAATATGGGAGAAAGACCATGAGTTCCGTGTTAAGTCTCTCCTTGGTACAGATCTTTATGGTAAAATCGGTAACTATCCAATAAGTTTGGGATGCGGAATTGCACGTGAGGCGGGAGAGGGAATGGCGTTTTCTGATGGCGAGATCAGTTGCAGCCCAAATAACGGAACTGTTTCTGGCACAGTGGTGATCGACGGCCCGATTTTTAATTTTCGGCAACCAGATACACCAATTCGGATGAGCATTCAAAACAGTCAGGTGATTTCTATTGATGATGGAGACAAGGACATTGTGGAAGGACTGCGAGAAATGCTTTCAAATGTACCCAATTTTAATTGGCTGGCTGAAATTGCTGTTGGATTGAATCCATGTTCATTGAAAAACGGCAGTTTTCCGGAAGAAAAGAAAGCGCGTGGCAATATGCATATTGCATTAGGGGACAATGTGTATTATGGAGGATCTAATAGCTGCCCGGTCCATATGGACTTAATCCTGAAGAACTGTACCATGACTTTGGATGACAAAGTAATCCTTGATCATGGAAAGATAGTTGAAATGTAAAGAAGCAAGGCAAAGTGCATCCCTCGGAAATTGAGGGATGCACTTCGTCTTGCCATACCCCTTTCCGTTAGCCCAATTTGTTATAAACTTCGTCCGTCACCAGCTCCAGCCATTCGTTGCTGGTGTCCTCGCCGGGAACCTCCAGAGAGATGTGGGAGAACCAGCTATCCTTCTTGGCGCCATGCCAGTGCTTCTCGCCCTGGGGGATGACCACTACGGAATCTTCCTTCAGCTCCTGCGGCTCCTTGCCCTCTTCCTGATACCAGCCTTCGCCTGCGGTGCAGATCAGGATCTGTCCACCGCCCTTTGCGGCGTGGTGAATGTGCCAGTTGTTGCGGTAGCCCGACTCAAATGTTACGTTGAACAGCGGGAACTGTCCGTTTCTCACATCGGTCAGAGGATTCAGAAAGCTCTCGCCGATAAAATATTTGGCAAACATGGCGTTGGGCACACCGGTGTCGAACATATTGCCCTGGTCAAAGGCCTCTTTGGTTGTATATTTCATGTTGTTTCCTCCCCAATTTATTCCTGCGCCGGAGCGACCGTAAAGGTTACCTTTTTCGGTAGTGTTTTGATAAGCTTCAGATCTTCGTCCAAAATATGGCCGATGATCATCATGTTGCGATAAGTGGCGGACTGCTTCTGTCCGCTGTACAGCAGGGCGAACCAGCCTCCGTCAAGGCTGATGTCGCCGTTTTTCCAGCTGGTCTGCATCTCCGCGGGGGCAAAGACGCCGCTGGCTACGTGCAGCAGTAGTCTATACCGGAATCATACCCGCTGACGGTAAGTGGTAGACGCTGGAAAAAATCCTTTGCCGCCACGGTGTTGTTCAGTTTAGCACGCAGGACGGTGTCCCCGCTGGTAATGGTAATGTTCTGCATTCCTTATTCTCCGTCTGGATAGACCCCTTTAGCGAGGTTGAATGTCGCCCACGCCTTCGACCAGCCCGTGTAAAATGCGGTATGGGTAATAGCTGCGGCCATTTCTTTCCTGGTCATGCCATGGGCCTTGGCGTTCATGATGTGGTATTTGATCAGCCCTTGAGCCACGAGCGCAATGACAGTGATGAGGCTTCTGGTTTTCAGGTCCAGATCCTCGTTGTTCCAGTTCTCACCAAAAAGCACATCGTCATTGAAATGGGCAAACTCCGGGGCGAATTCGCCTAGCGCCTGTCTTCCTGCTGCCTGTACGATTTTTTCTGCCATGATAACATCCTCCTCAAAATATCCTTGTGTTGATTTTTCGTTCTATGGACAGTATAATGATAGACAGATGAAATCTCAATTTCCAGAAATGAAATCGTGGCGCTTACGCCACACATTTTGAAAACTGGATATTTTAAGGAACGATTTTATGGAGCGAAAGACAGATCTGCGGGTACTGAAAACACGAAACGCCATCAAAAGCGTGTTCAAGAAAATGATCCTGGAAAGAGAAGCTGCCGACATCTCCATCAAGGAGTTGACGGAACGCGCCATGATCCACCGCAAGACCTTCTATCTTCACTACACCTGCATTGGAGCGCTGTATGAGGACTTGCTCTCGGAGCTTGCGGAGGATTACTTTGCTGCTATCGATCAGGTTCCGGCGGACGCACCGTTTACAGAGGTCAACCGCGTGTTCTTCGAGTTTATGGCCGCGCAGGAGCCGTACATGGAAAAACTGGTCTGTGACCCCAGCTATCGGGAATTTGCCGACAAGTTTTTCATGGTCATGTTGCAGCATAGCCGAGGGAAGCACAATCCCTATGCTGCCTTTTCTCCGGCAGAGCAAAACATCATCGACACCTTTCTCGGAACTTCGTCGGTGAATATCTATCGCCGCTGGGTGCAGGACAAAAAGAGCCTCCCGCTGTCAGATCTGATCGATCTGACCGGAAAGCTCTTTTATGTGGGAATCTCTTCGGT
Source organism: uncultured Lachnospiraceae bacterium (assembly GCA_902463835.1). Taxonomy (GTDB): domain Bacteria; phylum Bacillota; class Clostridia; order Lachnospirales; family Lachnospiraceae; genus 14-2. The sequence continues at coordinate 3,121 of CABQGZ010000175.1, read as the reverse complement.
GCTGTAAGCATCCATCGCTTCACAAATCGACACAATCTGTCTGCCGTGTTGTTCTGTTTCTCCCTCGTCAGCGGTAAGGTAAATGCGATCCTTGCCAAGCAGTCGCAAATCGAGAATCTTATCTCGGAGCAAAAGGAGCAGAATGATGATTCGATTTGAACCCATTACGCAAGATAATATGGACGATGCCATTGCTATCTCCGTCCATCCTGATCAGGAAGATGTCATTGCGCCGGTGGTATATTCCTTGGCACAGTGCTATATGCTGTCCGATATTTTAACTCTATTTCTCATTATGAACGACGATCTGCCTGTCGGATTTGTCCTATTCCTGATCGCCCCGAAGGAAGAAGAGTATGAGCTTTGCCGCCTGATGATCGATCAGAAGCAGCAGAAAAAAGTCTATGGACGTGAAGCTTTGCTGTCGGCGATTCGACACCTTGCGGATGCGGGGGCGAAGAAAATCGAGCTTTCTCACCAGACCAACAATTACGGAGTTGGTAAGCTGTATGAAAGTGTCGGATTTCATTACACAGGCGTGATAGAGGATGGAGAAGTTATGATGGAGATGGTGATTAAAAATGACTGATGCACCGCGACTCACTTTGATTGACTTTGAAAACTGGGAGCGTAAAGAGCATTACGCCCACTTTATGAACGAGGTGCGCTGTTCCTATTCTGTGTGCGTCAATCTCGATATAACACCTCTGAACGGACAGCGGCTGTACCCTGCCATGCTGTGGCTGCTGACTCGGACAGTCAATGAAATGCCGGAGTTCCGTACCGCACTTACAGAGGATGGACTTGGCTATTTCAGTGAGATGCACCCCGCCTATACCGTTTTCAATCGGGATGCCAAAACCTTCTCTGCTATATGGACGGAGTATCAGCCGGATTATCCATCTTTTCTGCGCGTCTACGAGGCGGATGTCGAGAAATATTCCTCAACAACACGGTATGAGCCAAAGCCCGGAAGACCCGCAAATTCGTTTGATGTTTCCATGGCGCCGTGGCTTTCTTTTACTGCGTTTAATCTGAATATTTTCGGTGACGGAACCTACCTGCTCCCGATCTTCACCATAGGAAAGGCCTTTGATGAGAACGGGGAAACAATGCTGCCTCTGGCAATTCAGGTGCATCACGCCGTTTGCGACGGCTATCATGTGGGCAGGTTCGTTGAACTGCTACAGGAGAATACCAATCGCTTTGGTTGCGACTCCTGTGCAGCCTATTCTGATATTACAAAGGAAATGAGAGGATAGACAAATGGTAGAAAAGACATTGCAGGCGTGCTCTGCCGCACCGGAAAACCGCAATATACCGTCTGACAGCATATCTCTTTGTGAAGCATCTGCGCAAGATGCTCCCTTTCTGGCGAAGGTCTATAATCAGGCAATTCTTGCCGGAGATTGCACTTGCGATACCGAGCCGGTCACTGTAGAAGAACGCGAGACGTGGATTCGGCAGCACGCTGCCGAAGGGTATCCGGTGTATCTGTGCCTTGAGGACGGTAAGCCGGTAGGCTACGGCTATTTAACCGCTTATCGGCCCGGGCGCAGGGCGGTAGCACATGTGGCAGAAATCAGCTATTATCTGGACTTCTCTGCCCATGGACGGCACATAGGCAGCCGATTGATGGCTGCATTGGAGCAGCGCGCACAAGCGTGCGGTGTGGAAGTGCTGATCGCGATTCTTGTGGGCAGCAACCGCCCCAGCATCGGTTTGCTAAAAAAATTCGGCTATACAGAGTGGGGCCGCCTACCGCAAATTGTTCATTTCAGCAGTCACCACACCGACCATTTGATATACGGGAAATATCTGTAGACCGCTGCCAGCGGCTTTATTTGTGCAGCATTTTCCATAAGGTCGTTGAAACTGGCCAAAATATAAAAACGCAGTGCAGTATAGCTTCTACACGTCAATTATCAAAAAATTCATCTGCCAAAATCTATAAACAAAGTTACCGTTCCCATTCACCTCTCCTTTTTTGTGGAATCTCCTGTGCCTGCGACTTCTGGTGCCGCAGAAATTCCCATACTGACTTCTTTTCCTCATGTTCATTTAGTAGGTCGGCAACATCCCGTTTGCTGTCGTACATAACGAGCGGATCGTACTTACCTATGTATTCCCCTGGTGCGATCTCAATGTGAAAGAATCGAATTACAGTCAGGAGACCTTGCAATGGTTGGCAGACCGTATCCGCAATGCCGGATCATAAATCCGGGATATACGAAACGCCTTGGAAAGACGGTGCATACACGCATCTTTCCAAGGCGTTTTCACTCAAACAGTCTGTAAGAGCTCCAGCACGATCCCGTCCGGATCCCGGAGATAGACTGCCCGGCTCTTGCCAAATCCATATTTGGTGGAGTCAAAGGTCTGCGGTTCGGACAAGAACTCCACGCCCATCTCCTTAAGGCGCCGGTACTCCCGGTCGATGTCCTCTACGAAAAAGCACAACTCCGAAATGGAGGTACGAAACAGATCTCCGGTCTGTCGTTCTGGTTCCTGTCCAACAAATTGAATCAGCTCCACTGGCGGCGCAGCCAATTCCCGGCTGCCGTTGAGATATGCCACTCTGGCCTTGCAGTCCTTCCGTTGGAACAGGCGCTCTGTCTCCAGCCCTTCCATCTCCATCTCGCCCAAATAGGCAAGCCCCAGAACATCCCGATAAAATGCCACTGAACGGTCCAGATCCGTTACCGTCAGTCCTACATGAACGATTCCTTTCAGCATAAGTGTTGCCTCCTATTGCACAGTCAAATGATATTATCAATATCGTTTCCATAGCCGTCATTTCCGCTATTATATCACCAGACATCTGCGCACACAATAAGTACAAATATTTTTTCAGATTCTCCGACATTTTGAATGCCCAAATCGTATTCCAAGTGAAGAGGGAAGGAGGTGGCGACCTTGATGGAGTTTTCTTTGTTGCGTATGGGTGAAGAAATCACCCAAGCCTAATACAGTACACGCAATGCCAAATGGTAGAGTCTTCCTTGGAAGAGATCATGGGTGAATATGAAAGCCAAGTGTTGCGCATTGTGCTGGAACACTATGGAAATATTATTTCCCGAGCGGTAAAATCTCTGGGAATCAGCCGTCAGAGCCTGTCATA
>CABQGZ010000174.1 GCA_902463835.1 uncultured Lachnospiraceae bacterium | reverse complement strand
GCGTAGCACAGGGCGCCAGCGAGGATATCATGGCTGATCTGAGAGCAAACTTTGAGGGCGAGTGCTCCGAGGTCGGTATGTACCTGGCAATGGCCAGAGTTGCCCACAGAGAAGGCTATCCGGAGATCGGTTTATACTGGGAGAAGGCAGCTTACGAAGAAGCTGAACACGCTGCAAAGTTTGCTGAATTACTCGGCGAAGTTGTAACCGACAGCACCAAGAAGAACCTGGAGATGAGAGTCGACGCTGAAAACGGCGCTACCGCTGGTAAATTCGATCTGGCAAAACGTGCGAAAGCCGCAAACCTCGACGCCATCCACGACACTGTACATGAGATGGCAAGAGATGAAGCCCGCCACGGCAAAGCCTTCGAAGGATTGTTGAAGAGATACTTTGGTTAAGCTACAAGCCGAGTTAGGATAAAAAAAGAAGTAACTGGAGGAGGATGCTTGCATACTCAGCCAGTTACTTCTTTTTTTATACGTAATGGGCGACAGCCCACATCGAGATGGAGCGCAGCGGAATCGAGATGACTCGGCTTGCAACGCCCCAGCCCTCCATCGAGATGGAGCAACGCGGAATCGAGATGGCAGCATGGCGCATCCCGACCTTAACAACACATCGAGATGGCAGCATGGCGTAACTCGCCCCAGCCCTTCTTACCGAAACAAAACCTTTCTCGCAATCCCCGGTATCTTAACAAATCCCCTTTTCCCAGGACAAAGAGGATATTCACCCAGACATGCAAAGATATACCATGCCGCCATGCTTCCATTATCTTCATCCCCCGGAAAACCATCATCTTCATAAGAAAACGCTTCCAATGCCATCCTGTGAACCCAGTCTTTTGCCTTTTTCTCCTCACCGAAATAAGCATAAATATAGGGAAGATGAAAGCTGGGCTGATTGGAAATCGCACACTGCCCATAATCCACCGCCGCCATCTCTGTCATCTCATGAATCTCCAGGCCGTATCCCCCTACACGGTATCGTGGCGGTGCGGCAAACAGCGCATCCAGTTTTGCAAGCAGCCTCTTTTCTCCGCCAAACAGCTTCGCAAGCCCCTCCAGATCATGAGGAACAAAAAAAGTTGTCTGCCACGCACTGCTTTCCGTATACTCCCCACCCCATTTATAAGGATCAAACTCCTCCTTCCAATTTCCTTCGGTATCCTTTCCCCTCATAAAACCAGTTTCTGCATCGAAAAGATTTGCGTAATTCTTTGCTCTGCACTCATATTCCGCCACAAGCTCACTTCTCCCCAGAGCCCGGGCCACAACGCTGATACACCAATCGCCATAAGCAGCGTCAAGAGTGAGATTCACGCTTTCCTTCTGTTCATCACATGGTACATACCCATACCTTACATAGGATTCCGCCCCATTTCGTCCGAACCGCGCCTCTGGGGCATTCTGGTTCGCATGCTTAAGCATGCCTTCCAATGCGTCCTCCCAGGTCTTCCTGCTCCCGATTCCATTGACTACAGCCGTTGCGATCACTGCGTCAATCAATGTGGATGGCATACAGCCCACCTCTCCGATGGACAGCCATCGGGGGAGCCAGCCACATTCCCGGTAATCATTCACAAAGCCTTCCAGCATCTCCGAAAATTCCTCCCGGGCAATCTTTGTAAACAGCGGATACACGGTGCGGCAGGTATCCCAGAAACCGTTGTCCGTGTAGCGGGGTCCCTCATGAACACTTCCATCTATCGGCGTATAATGAACCATCTTTCCAGCCAGATCAAATTCATAACATTTGTGCGGGAACAGAAAGGTACGCCACAAACAGGTATAAAAGGTCTTCTCCTGCTTTTTGTCTTCAAATTCTGCTTCAATCCTCCCAAGATGTTCCTCCCAAATTTTGTTATTTTCAGCCAGGATCTCATCAAAGGATCTTCCTTCCATTTCCCGGTCGATAACCGCCTCTGCAAGTTCTTCTGAAATATAGGAGGTTCCAATGGAAAATTCTACGTTTTTTTCATTAAAAAAAATATGAATATATCCTTTTTCCGTTCCGTTTTCTTCACTCAACCTTGTCTTATCAAAATCAACATCGCCGTCCCGAAATCTCAGAACAAAGTACATTTTAAAATCTTTTGCGGCATCCATACTGTGACCGTCCGTCACACCCAGCACCTCGTTCTTTTCCAGGTTGATTCGAAATGTGTACTGCCCCAGAACGGGCAGCAGGGACAGACAGGACTTTCGTCCCGTCTGGAACTTGAGACTCCCTTTTCCTCCCCGCTCCGTAGGTGTCACTGCGAACTGACACATGGAACGCAAAAAATTTATGCTGATACAGGATGGCGTCAAAACCGCCTCCCTTGACCGGTATCCCCCATATGCCCATCGATAGTCCTCTGCAATCACATCATTCTGTGGAAGCATCAAAAAGGTCCCATAGTCGGAGATCCACGGACTCGGTTGATGCGTCAACCGTATCCCCTCCACACAGTGATCCTCGGGGTGATAAAACCAACGCTCATTTCCGCCATTCGTTTGTGGTGCGAAAGCTGCCATTCCAAACGGACGCTGCACCAGCGGCAGCGTATTTCCCCCTGAAAAGCGTTTTGTGGATTTCGTTCCCTGTTTGATATTCACAAGACTGATTTTTGACATAAAGTACGCCTGTGCCTCCTATCTACTGTTCTATTTCCAAAATAGCGTAACGATTTCTTTTGCTCTTGTGGTAAGCAGCACCTTGTGATCCACAACCGGAAGCTCTTTCCTTGCTGTCTCCTTCAGATTTGTCTGATAGAGCTTTTGGATCTCAAATCCGTTAAAATGAACCACCGCCTGGACTGCTTCCTCTCCTAAATTAACAAATCTTAAGATATAGCCTGTCCGGTCAAAGGACTTCTTAAAAGCGGTCACCTGTAAGCCCTCCCCCTCCAGTGAGATTCCGCTTCCATAGCGCGGAAGGGCAATCTCATTGTAAGGAATGTCCTGAAAGAAAAACTCTACAATGCTGGTATCCTGAACTGCGGTTCGTCCGCCCATGAATTTATGGGTATCCACCGGCTCACATTGCACCAGCAGCGGATTCTGAAACGCCTTTGCATGATAGGCGGCATTCTGCGCAAACCCGGTTTGTCTCTGCGGCAGGATTGCAAATTCACACCGAATATCTCTCAGGCATTGATTCTCCGGGGTCTGCCACGCGTCGTCATCGGAAGCAACTCCACCGATAGAACCATTGGCGCGCACCAGGGCAAAAGCCAATGTTCCCTGCTCACTCTGCAGGTTTTCATACCCATATATACCGCGGCTGAGCACAGCCATGGACATTTTATCATCCCCAATTACCGTCATGCCGGAAGTGTGCTCTGTCTCATTGCAAATTCTCTTCTCGATATCCCACTTATTCCGAGCAATCAAATCAAATGGCGTGGTGCTGACTGCTGTATCACAGGAAAGCCCTGTGCAAAACAGCGCGCACATTCTGTGATCCCTTGCCCGGTTGGCAAATTCAAAGGCAACCTCCAGAGCTGCAGCACCCTTTTTTAACGTAAGTATCACGTCAAGGGGCATGATAACCGTCTCTTCGCTTCTCCTTTTCTTGTTTTCATCCAAGTAAGCCGGAAGAATCACATCGTAGTGAATACGCACACAGCCCAGATAGGAGTCGGATTCTTCCAAGGTAATTACCGGCTCACATGCACTGATATCCACCGCCATGTCTCCTGCCAGGGGCTTATAGATATAAACTTCACCTGCATCCGCAGTATCCCGCAGTTTTAAGATATCCTCATACGTATGCCCGCTCTCCTTATGAAGCAGATTTATGTTTCCTGCTATGGTAACAGTTGCTTTCAGGCTGTCATTTTCAAGACAGTACTCCTGATTCTTTTTGTATCCAATCCTTTGTCCGCACTCATATACCGCCGTTTGACTGTTCGTCTGCACACGGTAGGAAATGTAACCAAACGCCGGAATTTCCTCCGCCAAAAGCCGCACTCTGTAGCGTACCGTATCCACCATTCCCGGCAGATTGACCGGCGAAAATACAGATTTTGCAAATTTTTCTACCGCCAGTATCAGAAAAGGAACCTCTCGCCCTTTATCATCCGTTATACGAATTCCCTGCGGTTCATCCCCTGACACCACATCAACCGCCACATCTATAACCTGACTTCTGCTCCGCTCTAAGCCATTAAAAACCACAATCTGGTAGTCGTCATTTTCACTCCCATCGCGCACATGGACTGCCAGCTGCTTTAACCCTCGACGAAGAAGTTCCTGTCCCATTTCCTCGATATTCGCAAAGCGATCCTCCATGTGACGGTGTACCGCATCCTTGCTGCAGCCACAGATACTGTCATGGGCATGATTCCTGATCAGCATCTTCCAGAGATAATCAAGATGACCGGAAGGATATACGCCCTTCATCCCAGAGAGTTCAAGGAACGTGTACAACGGCTCCAGACCGTTCTCAAGCATATTCTGAAGCTCACAATTTTTCGTCTTTAAATAGACACGGGAGGATACCGTATCCTTTAAAAGCTCTCCATTCGAGCCCTGCATAAGTTCTCCGGTCTCTGTCGTCATCTCTTCCCGCCGCTTTGCCCCCGCTACCAGTCCGACATACGCTTCCAGGCTGGTCTGATAGATTTTCTCGTCCGCGGGAAGTCTCTTCTGAATTTCTTTCAGTATGGGCAGCAGATCCGGCTGAGGCTCCAGATGATCTACCCCATTCATAAGCAAAAGATACGGCGTTGTGGCAACTCCTTCGAAGGACTTTCGGATATTTTGGGTCAGACGGCATGCTTTGTCAATATCTGCTGAAAAACGCTGCGCATTATTGTACCAATAGCTCATACAGATGGCCAGAACATCTGATCCATCCGGGCTCCTCCAGACAAATTCCGACGGCTTGTTTTTCCCCGCGAAAGCGCCGTCGGGAAGCTCCTCATAGAAATAGTAGCCTCTTCCGAATATGCAGTTATCTATCTCAAATCCCCGTAAGATCTGGGGCAGCTGAGATATGAGGCCAAACTGATCCGGCGTATAGCCAGCCTTTGCACACCGCCCCATCTCCTCCGCCTGCTTCATTCCAATCAGAAGATTTCTCACGGTTGCTTCCCCGCTGGTAAGATAAAAGTCGTTCTGCACATACCACGGTCCCACCAGAATTCTTCCTTCCCGAATATAGCGGCAGCATTTTTCCTTCATCTCCGGCCGCACTTCCCAATAATCCTCAAACACGATGGTCTGGGCATCCATATGGAAAATATACTCCGGATCCGTATCCAATATCTCCAATAAATGATCAAACAAATCGATGAGACGCATACGGAACTGCTCCTGTGTCTGATACCACTCTCTGTCCCAATGGGTATGAGAGATTACACAATAATGTCTCATAACTTATCCTCCTACATACGCCCATCCACCGAATGCGCCTTAAGCTCCTCCATAAGCTCATCGTAGCGGAGCCGGCAAAGCGCAACCACCTTGTCCGCTCCACCGTAGGACATATAGATATAACCGTTATATATATATGCCCCCACCGGGAAAACAACCTCATTTACATCGCCAACTCTCTCGTAATCCTCTGTTGGCTCAAGGATTGGATACGGCAGCCGTGCGATCACTTTACTTGGATTTTCAAGATCCAGGAGCGCTGCGCCTACACGGTAGCAGAACGGTTCTCTGTCATTGGCGACCCCGTGATAGAAGAAAAGCCACCCCTCCGGCGTCTTTATGGGCGGGACACTCCCTCCTACCTTCTTGTTTTCCCACGGATATTCACTTTTTATCACCACCTGCTCATGAATCTTTTCCTCATAATGATTCCAGTAATCCGGATCAAGCATATCCTCAAAGGTGTCAAAATAATCAATTTGGATATTCGGCTCAATGCGGTGAATATATACAATTTTTCCGTTAATTCGCTCCGGCAAAATGAAGGCGTCCTTGTCCCAGTCCCTGGTAGGAATAATGCCAATGGGCTCTATCCTCCTGAAATCCTTTGTTCGTGCCATGCCTACTCTGCAGATTTTTAAATCATACCTGGCAAAGAAAATAATGTATTCTCCCTCAAATTCCACAATTCTTGGATCCTGGGCATAAATCGGTGTCTTTGGATCTTCAATATAATATTTGATGAACCCCTCCTCATCACGGTCAGATACCAGCTTCCCATCCGGGGTAAGCTGCGCGTAGGATACATAATCCTCCGCATATAAAACCCCGGTTTTTTCTCCTGTCCAAATCTCCGTTGACTTGCTCCACCGGTAAAGCATATGCACCATGTCCCCCTGCTTTACCATACCTGCATTAAATTTCGCGTGTTCCTTATCTCTCGGTGCCAGTAAAACACCTAATCTCTCTACTGATAACATCACTTAGATCCTCCGTTTCTTATTCTGTTTTTTGTTTCAGGCTCTCACCCACAATCACCCTTTTACACCGCCCAGTGTAATTCCTTCCACAAAATACTTCTGGGCAAAGAAATACAAAATAATGATGGGTACAATGACAACCAGGTTTGCTGCGCAGATGATATTCCATGCCTTGTAAGAACCCACCTTGAATTTATCAAAAAAGATATACAATCCATAAGCCAGGTTATATTTTGTGTCGTCGTTCAGGTAAAGAAGGGGACTGTAAAAATCGTTCCACGCTGCTGTAAAAGCAAAAATAGCAACGGTAAAAATGATTGCCTTGGACAATGGAACCGCAATCGTTGCAAAAATGCGAAATTCGCTTGCCCCGTCAATCTGCGCCGATTCAAAAATTGATTTCGGCAAAGAGTTAAAAAACTGACGAATTAAAAATACATTGGTGATACCACCGCCCAAAAATGCCGGTATAATCATAGGATTGTAGGTATTGATCCAACCCATTCCCCGATACATTTCATACAGTGGAATCTGCAGAATCTGCCCCGGAATCATGATGGTTGCAAGCATAACGGCAAAGATAGCTCCTTTATACTTAAAATCAAATCTTGCGAAGGCGTAAGCCACAAGTGCGCTGGTTACCGTGATTCCAATGGTGGAAGTAACTGTGATAAGCAACGTATTCATCAAATACCGGGCAAAGGGAAATTCCGTAAATACAGCAACATAATTCTTGAGTGTAAATTTTTCCGGTATCAGACTTGCAGGATTCATTTGAACATCCTCAAAAGTCTTTAATGAAGTCATAACCATCGTTA
>CABQGZ010000173.1 GCA_902463835.1 uncultured Lachnospiraceae bacterium | reverse complement strand
ATTCGTTCGCCTGGTTTTTTGTTACTATATGGGTAGAAGGTGGCCACTTCAAATAATTTAAGGAGGAAATGTTATGGCTCTGAATTTCACTGCTGCTGACCGTGTGGGCGGTATCGGCGGCTACATCGGCGGTATTGCTACCCTGCTGAACATGGCGGGCGGTTTCAACGCTGTGAACGGCTGCTCCGAGGGCGACCACGTCGTCAACCGCTATGAGGCTGGACAGTCCGCTGAGATTGCGGCACTCAAGGCCGACATCAAACTGCGGGATGCCAACACCTACACCGATCAGAAGATTCTGGACATGTACCAGTATCTTGACGGTCGTCTGCGTGGCGTTGAGGGGCAGATTTCCGCTCAGGCGGTCGTCAATGCCCAGATCACCGCAAACATCAGCTGTATGCAGTCTGCGCTTAACACGCTGTCCGGGCTGACCAAGACCGTCATTCCCATCGGGAATGTGTGCCCTGAACCCATGCCCGCTAAGAACAGCTGGACGGCTCCCACTGCTGCCGCTGCTGGTTAAACCAAGGGGGGCGGCAATTGCCGCCCCTATAATAATTGGAGGTAAGTATGGTTTCTAAAGAGCGATTTGTGAACGGTGTGCTTCGGTATATCGAGCGAGAAGTGCTCCCGCACATGCCGGAAGCAAAATCTGTGGTGGTTGCCGGTGTTGTTACCCTCTACGCAAAAAGGACACCCCAACTTTTTGAAAAGATGGAGGGCATACCTGCCGTTCGAGCGACAGGCGTTTTTGACGATGGCAAAATCGATGAGGACGCACTTTACAACGCTTTTGCGCCGCAGATTCGGAACCCACTGGAATTCGACATTCCGTTTGTTGGCAAACTGTCCTTTGACCGGGCAGAGGTTGACAAACTTCTGAGATACATCAAGGAGGCATAACCACATGAAGGAAATCAAAATGCTGATGGAGCACATCGAGGACGAGCTGGAGGACGCTCACACCTATGCAGAGTTGGCCATGGAATACAAGCACGACGACCCGGAACTGGCAGACCTGTTTTACAGGCTGAGCGGGGAGGAAATGAACCACATGAACGCCCTGCACAAGGCCGTTGTTTCCCGCATCGAGGAATACCGCAAGCAAAAGGGCGAACCGCCCGCCGAGATGATGGCTATTTACAATTATCTCCACCAGCGTGAGATTGAGAAAGCCGAAAAGGTTGGCGTACTTCAAAATATGTACAAGAGATAAAAATAACACGCCCTGCCGATTAAGGCAAGGCGTGTTTTCTGGTCTGGACAAAAACCATTCCAACCACCGTTATGGTGTTCGAATTTGTGCCCAATGGTACACCATTTGCCCCTATATCCGAACACTTACAGTCTCCAAAAGTTTGGACTTTATAGGTTTTTGACGGCGTTTTTGTAAGATTATAGGCCGTAGTGAATTTCATAAAGCCTGGTTCGTCATCGTAGACAGTGACGGAATTTACCAACAGGGAAATGATGACCGGCTTCATGTTTTCGAGCGGGACAACCTGTTCCCGGACAGCGGTCAGGAATACCATGACCATTTCCTTTGTCAGGGGAATCACACCCCGCTCTTCTTCGGATAGCTGGGCGGACAGACCTTTGCGCTGCTCTTCCAGGTCAACTATTCTGGAAACCAGCACATCCGGTGCCGCACCACTGGCCTCTATGGCTTTTGTGAGATTCCGCACCTTGCGCTCAATGTCGGCGATCTGCTCCCGGATGGCGGGAATGTTTGTGTTTTTCTGAATATCTTCCTCTGACTGCTGGGCGGCGATTGTTGCCACATAGTCTATTACATCATCCGTCAGGACGGACAGTGCATCTTGTGCAACCACATCTTCTATCCAGTCCTTGGGGACTGGCTTTTTATCGCAGTTCCCTGTGCGCTTTCTGGTGGCGCAGGAATAGTAGTTATAGGTCTTTCCACCCTTTCCCCTGCCGCTCTCGCCTATCATCGGGGAGCCGCAGTGCCCACAGAATATTTTCCCGGACAAAAGATACGGAACTTTTGCCTTCCCTCTGGCCGGGGCTTGCTCACTGACTTTCAGCCTTGCTTGCACTCTCTCCCACAAATCGTCCGGGACGATCCTCGGAATGGCATCTTCTACACGAATATCCTTGTATTTATACACGCCAATATACTTTTCATTGCGGAAAATGTTTTTGAAACTGCTCTTATTAAACTGCGCTCCCTTGGCCGTCCGGTATCCTCTGGCGTTGAAGTCTGAGCAGATTCCCGCCACTGTTTCCCCATCGGCATATCTGTTAAACGCTTCTGATACCAGTGGGGCGGTTAAAGGGTCAAGCACCCATTGCTTCTTTTCAATCCGATAGCCCAGGGGGATAGAGCCGCCAACTGCTTGACCTTTGAGAGCGGATTCACGCATACCACGGGTTATTTTCTGAGACAATTCCAGAGAATAATACTCTGCCATTCCTTCCAGAAGGGCTTCCAGAATTACGCCTTCCGGGTTTTTGGAGATGCCTTCCTTGGCAGATTCTACATTGCACCCGGCTTTTCTGAGCCGCATACGGGCTACTGCTGCATCTTCTCTGTTCCGGGCAAATCTATCAAGCTTGTATACCAAAACCGTTTTCCATGATGCTCCGCGGCTGTCAGACAGCATTTTTTGAAACGCCGGACGTTTATCCATGCTGGCGTGGGCAGATATAGCCCGGTCAACGTAGACAGCAGCTACCCGGTACTTGTGTTGCTTACAAAATGACAGCAGCTCCCGGAGCTGCCCCTCTATGGACTGCTCCGTCTGCTTTTCGGACGAGTAGCGCATATACAGGCAACAGACGGTATCACAGTTTGCATCCAGGACAGCCGGGTTCTCGGCGAACTGTCTCTGCTCCTGCGCCGTCAAGGAAGATAAATCAATGGGTATTGTCTGCATTTTTCTTTTTCTCCATTCTTTGCAGTCTGATTGCGTGCCCGATGGACAGAAACGCACCAACGATCAAGATAGCGGCCACATATACAATTGGGGAAGTATGCCCCTCCCGAATAAGGCCTAGATTTGGATTCCGCATGTCTAAGGAAACGTAAATCATCAAAATCAAACCAAACATCATGGCAAGCCCTACAGCGCCGTAGGTGATAATTTTCCAGTTCCAACGGACAGCGGAAATTTCATTTTCCAACATGTGGCTACGCTCTTCCAGCCTGGAAATTGCGTTATCCTTCTCGGTAATTAGCTCATCCCGGTGGGCAATCTCGGTTTTAAGCCGTTCTATTTCCACAGATTGGTCTTGCTTCGGCGGGGACAGCTCCATCAGTTCGTCCAGGGACAGATCAAGGTCAATGGCAATGGCGGTCACATCATAGATACTGGGGCCAGACAAATGGCCGGAGAAGAACTTTTTAACCATGGATTCACTCAGCCCTGTGCTGTCGATAATCTGCTGATTGGTCTTGTGCTGTTCCTCCTTTGCCCATTTCATCTTTGTTGGAAGATCATCACAAATTGTCGATATTTGTTGTATTATTTTCCGTTTTTCCATTTTCTGCTCACCCTTTCCAGAAAAATCCTACGAATTACGCTGAAAGCGACCGGATTACCAAAATGTGTCTTCCTGACCCATTTGTGTAATCGTATCATTAAAGCAAGCCAACGGCAAGGGACACACCAACCGGCGGCACGCCCCGCCGCCTTGTGGCACGGGTGGCGGGGCTTATTTCATCAAGTCTGTGTAAGATTCTACCTCGTCAACGTGATTGCGAAGATTCTGTTTCGTGAACTGCTTCATCGGGTCAAGGATAAATTCCACGCCGTTTCTCCTTGCCATTTTTGCAACAGGAAGAAAGTCACTGTCACCGGCAATCAGGACAATTTGGTCAACAAGGCCACCATAGGCCATTGAAGCAACATCCAAGCCAATCCGCATATCTACACCTTTTTGTTTCACGTCCATACGAAAATCCTGCTGCGTTAATTGGTCAACAGTTTTTTTCTTTGAAATCAAATCCTTAACTGCGTCATCCTTCAATACAAAAGCAGCAGTCGAAGAGGCTAGCTCTCCCATCCGCACGGCTACTTTTCGCTTTTCGGCGATATACATATACAAGTCATTCGACCACTTTGTTCCGGACTTTGTGGAATAGTCTTCTGTTTTTCCTGTCAGCGGGTGCAGAATTTCTCTTGTCATAGGAGGACAATCATAATAAAAAATGCGATAAAGGTCTCTCGGGTCTGACGGCTGCGTAATGTGCAACATACAGTAATCATAGATTTCTTGGGCACGATCCCGTGCGGATTTTCTTCCCCATAGGTCAATGGCTCTGATTCGATAGTATCCGCCGTCTACAAGAATTGCCGTGCGTCTTATTCTTTCTTTTTGCATAATATCTCTCCTCTAAAAAAATAAACCCTTGAGGTCAGCGCATCCCGAAAGGTGGGAGGCCTTGCCCAAGGGTTGATAAAAAGTTGTGTGAGAATATCCCCCACACGACCATATTATACCCCTTGGGTTGCTTTTCGTCTACTGGCAAAACCGCCAAAAAGAGAACGGCAAAATGAATTATAATTCACAATGCTGGAAGCACACCCGGACAATTCACTATAAATGAGCGAATACTTCTATAAGCCCGTTTTATTGGACATATACCGTGCTATAAACACGGTATATGAACAAACATTCGATAATAAATTTAATGCGAAGGAGCGGCGACAATGTTGGAAGAAATCTTAGAGATGTGGGAACAGCTGAACGAAGAGAACAGGAGAAAGATACTTACCCTTGAAGCTGCTCTTTTATCAACTCAGCCATTGCGGAACGAATCTGCTGCCGATGTTCCGGAGTGAGCATGGCGAAATACTTGGTGAAATCCTCGGTTTCCTTGTCGGAAACCGGGGCTTTTTCTGTTTCCGGGGCTTCCTCGGAGAAGTAGGAGACTGGTACGCCGAAGTAGTCGGCAACACGTTTTAAGTTTGCAGACCTAAGCGTTGCTCCGCTCTTCCACTTTGTGATTGATGAACGCGCAAATCCCAACTCATCAGCAACTATAGAAGGGGCCTTATTCTTTTGGTTGCATAGTTCCAAAAACTTATCATAAAACATAGCTAAATTTCCTCCATACACTTTGTGCAATTATACAAAGTGAATCAAATATCGTTTTCGCCATTGACAAAGTGAACTAAGTGAATTATAATAGCCCCATGAACACCGATTCCCAGTAAAAGGGTACAGAAAATCACGGGGTATGAAATCCGAATTTCGGAAATTCAAACTCCGGCGAGTAGCGAATGGATATTGTTTCAGCAAGCTCAGTATACCATACGCTACTCAGATTTTCAAGGCTTTTTCGGAAAAAATGTTCGCCCATCTAATAAATCAAGGAGGAGGGACAAATGAATGGAAAAACTGAAACTCCCGCAGTCTTACGGAGAGCGGGAAAAACTGGCGAAGCACATCCGGGAAACGCTGAACACCTACAATCTTCGGAACAACTGGCTGATTCAGCAGCTTCGGGGCGAGGGCTTCATCATCTCCAAGACCCAGCTGTGCGATGCCATGGCGCTTCGGAACATTTCCCCGAAGGCAGACGAGTTTCTGGCCAGAGCGGAGAAGATTTGCGTGAAATACGAGCAGAGCTGCTTTGCAATACCGCAATCCGTGAAATAGGCAGAAACGCCCTGGCATTTATGAAAGAACACCCGAATGACTATGAGAGAATCTATTTCAATTTGTTTGGCAGAATGCCAGAAAATACAAGAAGAGCATGAGAAGAGGTAACTTTTTATGGACACTCAGGATATTTTCAAGCGGAATCTGGAATACCACCAGAAGGAAAAGGCCGCTCAGGCGGCAGACCGTGCACTGGATGCCTACGAGGCGGAAATGATCTCCGGCATCAACGCCCACCGGGCGGCCAGAGCTGCCCAGGCACTCAGCCGGGACGAGCTGATCGCCGAACGGGTGGTAGCGGACAAGGCCATGCGGGAGGATATGGAACGGGAGCACAAGTCTTCCGAGGCCATCAAGAGGTATATCCTGGTGTGCCTGGCTACACTGTGTTTCTCCGCATTCAGCCCCTTCCCGGTGTGGGCGGCGGCGGCCTTCTGCCTGGGCGGCGGGGTGTTCCCGGCGGCGTACATTTTCCGGCTGTACTACCCAATCGAAGAAAGTGAGGAATAAATCCATGGACGAAAAGAAAGCAAGAAAGGCAGTTACCGACATTCTGCTGGACATCGGCGCAGGAGAGCACCTGCTGGGCTTTCCTATGCTGGAAGACGCTATTTTGGTTTGGATGAACGGCGAACACCGGAATATCTACAAGACCCTTGCCGTCAAGCACGGCTGCACTACACCTACGGTAGAACGGAGAATCCGGCAGTGCATCAAGTACACCTTCCAAAACGGCGAATACAAGGTGCTGAACGGCTACCTGCACGGAACTGTCCCGACCTGGCAGGACAAGACCCCGAATTATGTTTTTTTCGCCCGGATTGCACGGACGGCGCAGGAAAAGCTGGAATGGGGTGAAACGAATGGAAATTAACGCCCCTTACACCCAGGCAGAGCGGCGGGAGTCAACCTGGGACAAGTACATGGCACGGCTCCCCCACTGCTCCCGGTGCGGGCATCCGATCGCCGAGCCTATGGTTCTTTGCATTGAGGCAGATGACCGAAAAGACTACTACTGCCCCCGGTGCATCGAGAGCATGACAGTTTTCAACGAGGAGGCGGAGGTTTGGTGAGCTATCCTCGCCCTGGCAAACAGAGAAAAATATGTAGACTGGCATGTAGCGACATACGGTTTCAGGCCAGCGGGATTTTGAAAGGAGCTTATAATGGAAAAGTATAAAGTTGGGGATAAGGTGCGGATTGTGAGCGAACGGCCTAAATCCGTTGAATTTGTTGACCGTATGGTAAGATTCCTCGGAAAAGAAATCACAATTAGCAAGGTGCATGAAGAATTCGGCACCGCCTACTACTACATCAAGGACGTACCGGTGGAAGACGCAATTGGCAGTGCTTTTTGTTTCTTCTTGGGAGTTCCTGGCTGGTGCTTATTGGAAGAATGGATTGCTGGCCTTGCCGAGCCGGAGAAGCCCGCCGATGAAAATCTCTCCGTTACCATCCGCTTCTGTGGTCGCATGACTGTAGCTGAGCTTTGCAAGAATGGCAGAGTAGTCAAGGTCGAGAACGCCCGGTGCAATCCCAAGGATACCTACAGCCGGAGTGAGGGAGCAAGAATCG
>CABQGZ010000172.1 GCA_902463835.1 uncultured Lachnospiraceae bacterium | reverse complement strand
AGACGATACGGCAAATGAATCTTATGATACATTTGTAAAAACCATGTCAGAGCAATGTAATGGGAAGACGACAGTGTCCTTTGCACCACTTACAGATGAAACAACTGTCACAATTAAAAATATCAACTTTGCAGAGAATTCCAATGACCTGATCGGATGGACACTGGGTGAGACAACCACATTGACCGGAAATCCGAAGGAGGACTGGAAAATAAGCTTTTATGGTGCAAGCTTTGAAGGGCATGGCACCAGTTATGAAGCAGATATCGATGTGTCAGAATTGCAGGCGAAGTTCAATCTGTCTGAGCTTACAAGTGGAAAGCAAATCTTTCTTCAGTTTGGAAATGCAAAAGGAGAATTTGGTAACGGAGATACCACGAGAATCAATTTTGTATTGGAAAAAGTGGATGATCAGACGCTGGTCGTATATGGACTTGATGTTGCGGGATTCCCGGAGGCGGGAGGACTTTTCAATTATCATAGGCTGGAAGGTTTTGATTATTCCAAAGATCATTTGTTTGAATTTGTGAAGGACGGCGATCAATGGGCGTTTGCCATTGACGGAGAGGTACAGAAGGGGGATGCGGCCGCAAATGCAGTATGCGATAATTTTGTGAAAGCGATGTCCGCACAGTCAGCAGGAAAGACGATCGTATCCTTTGCACCAAACGATGGCCTTGGAGCAACAGATAAACTTATTATCAAGAATATTAATTTTATAAGGAAAACGACAGATCCAACAGATGCAGACTGGGCGAAGATGAATGGCGTCACAGTTACAGGTGATCAGAACTCGGGATACGGTGTACAGGGAAAAGAGTATCGGACGGCATATTATCGTCATCCGTTGAAAGCGGCAGACACTACGCTGAGATTCCAGTTATCCATAGCAGATGGGTTGTGGAACACGTTGGCGCTGGCGGAAGATATGGGAATGCCCCTGCTTCCAAATCTGAAAGAAATGAAAGAGTATAAAGGAATGGCCTTTATCCTGGAACGTAAGGGCAACAATTTCAGCTTCCAGGTATGGGAGGGAGCGCAGATCTATCAGCTGAAGTTGTATGAGAACTTTGATTTTAACAGTGTACATACCTTGACCTTTGCCAATGAGCATGGCAACTGGTATGCGGTATTTGACGGTGAGGTATTGCGGAGTCGTCAGCTGAATGATCTGGCAGGCGCAATGATGACAGCGAAAAATGGCGTTCATTATCGCTTCAGTGCCTGCTATGATGATTGGAGCTTTTCCAATGTGAAGTTCCAGAATACGCCAAAGGATGCTCCCGGAACATCAAATTGGGATGTGACAGGCTTTGAGATGGCAGGGAATGGTGATGATCTGACCTTTAAGGGAGACGGATATGCTTCCTATAAGCAGCAGATCGATCTTAAGGAGACCAGCATTGAAGTACAGTTTAAGCCTTCAGACGGTGGTTGGGCAGGTCTGACCATCAGCGATATGCATACGGTAGGAGCCGGTGTCCTGCCGGGCAATGTGGTTCCGGAGGATGACTTTAACGCACTGTCCTTCATAATGGGCCGCCAGAATGATACGCAGCTGCGAATCTCTCTGTTTGGCTCGACGCCGGATGGGGTGTTGGAGAAAGTGATCGCAGTGGTGGACAACTTTGATTTTGATGCAACGCATAAGCTGCGTTTTGTGGAGAAGAACGGTCAATATTATCTGGCCATCGACGGCGACATCTTAGAGTGGCCTGAGCATGACGGGGAGGAAAGCTATATTACAAATGCGATTACCAGTCTTTTGCGTAAGTTGGACAGCAAAGTCTATCTTCGTTTCCTGAGCGATCAGGTATTTGGTATGGAATGGAATCATATTGCTTTTGTAAAAGAGGAATTTACCAGGCCTGGTATCTATACCAATGGGGCAGTCACAACGACAGTGACAAAGAAAGGTCTGTCTGTTACAGGGACTGGAATGGTGGGCATCAATTCCCCCTTTGATGTGCGGAAGGATAAGCTGCGTGTGCAGTTTAAGCCACAAAATGAGAACTTGGTATTGCTTACAATAGGAGATACGCCTTCCGCGATCGTAAGTAAGTTCTGGGGACCGGACAACAAGCATAGCATGATGTGTTTTGTGCTGGCGCGTCAGAATGATAATCAGCTTCGTCTTTCCATGTGGGATGGGGAAAAGGAATTGATGCTGATATGCCTGAACCGTTTTGATTTTGATGCGGAGCACACCTTCAGCTTCGTGCAGCACAGAGGAAAATATTATCTTGCCATCGACGATCGCATGATCGAGGCGGTGAACATGGACGGAGACGAAGAGATTGTTACAAGCTGGATCACCAAGGCGGTAAAGCAGCTGTCAGAGAGCACAGCCTATGTGCGCTTCGCCTGTTTGGACGACGCGAAAATGGAGCTTTCCAGAATCTATTGGGATGGTGTGGACTTCACAGGGGTGAGCGGAAGTCCCAAAACAGGAGATACTTTCCCGATGGTGCCGATTGCATGCATATTTGCCGCGGCGGGTGGAATGCTGATAACCGGAAAGCGGATTCGTCGGAACAGAGCGGGAAAAAATTGAGGTGCATGTATGAGCAAGAGAAAAAGTATTCGATTTACAGCATTTTTGTTGATGCTTATTATGGTATCGCAGGCGGCCCTTACGGGCTGCAGCGATACTAAGGATCCATCCACTTCGAAAGATGGGCAAGGCGAAGTTGACGAGAGCGAGGCTGTTGTCTTAAAGGTGTCGGAATACGGCGCCCTGGGGGACGGTGTCACGGATGATTCGGAAGCCGTTGATACGGTTTTTGATATGGCGAAGATGAAAGGTCAGAACGATACTCCGGTTGTCATTGAATTTGAAAAGGATAAGTCCTATTATTTCAAGGATATGCATGGCGGGAAAATTATCTTTGATCTGGTTCGCTGCAAGAATCTTACCCTGCGGGGAGATAATACGACCATTATTATGGATAAAAGCGGCAAGCTAAACCAGTATTTTAATTCGGATTTCTCTGAAAATATTGTGCTGGAGGGTTTTAATTTCAAGTATGCGCAGCCATGGTATACATTGTCTGCCGTAGATGCGTTTCATCCTGGTACGCCGGATGCGGGAGCTGGAGGCATTAATCATGTGAATGAGACGGATCCGCCCTATATCGATATCACCACGGAGCGCAGCCTCGAAATCACGGAGACGTATGTGCCAACGAACCGCACTTCATTTGGCATGCCTTATACAGAAGGTATGAGCCGCAGCCACATGTATATTGACCGGATTGAGGTACTGGATGCAGCGGCGCAGAAGTACCGGGTATATTTTCAGGATTGGGATGATATACGGACAAAGATGAATTTCATGGAGGAGTATAAGCTGAAATTTCTGTTTGGGATTCCCTATAGAGACAGAGGCGAGCTGAGTGATGGCTCAGGTTCTATCATTGTCACAAACACCAAGAATTTTGATATGAAGGATGTCAATGTCTGGGCAGCTACCTCCTTTGTATTCCATATGAGAAATAATTACGGTGAGTTCAACATAAAGAATTGCAACGTCACCACGGAACCGGGAGAGGATGACGTGTGGGCCTCCCAGGTAGATATTTTCCATTTGAAGGAGAATCGATGTAAATTTACGATTGAGGACTGCCTGTTGGAAAAGGCCAATGATGATGTGTTCAACCTCTCTACAACGTATCTCTATGTGGATAAGATTATGTCAGAGACAGAATTCAATATGTTCTGCAGGGAATTTGAAGGTAATTATTATATGCCGCTGGAAGCGGGTGATACCATTACACTCATCAATGAGGCAACGGGAGCTTTTGTAGGACGCACCAGGATAAAAGAGGTGGTAGAACAGAGCGGAGCTACGAATCATGTGATTGTGGAGGATCCACTAGAATTGAATGGATATGGAACCGCAGTGTATGTGGATTCCTTAGGACAGCCAGGTTCTGTGATCCGCAACTGTACCATAAGCGGTACCTATCGTTTCCGTACACCGCTTACCATAGAGAATTGTACGTTGAATACGCTTTACGCCTGGATTGACAATATTCCAGCAGTAGAGGGGCCGGTTCCGAAGGATATCACGTTCAAAAACTGTGTATTTAAAGCCTTGAAAGCGCCGGATCCAAAAGTATGCTATATGGATCCTGTCTATATGATGCAGCTCGGAACGACCTGTAATATCGGCTCTGGTGTACAGCCCCATTACTATGCAGAGAATATTTTATTTGAGGACTGTGATATCGATCCGAACCTGATTGATTTTATGGGGAATACAGCATATGTCTCCTTTAAAAAGGATGGCAAGGAATATTACAGCGTAAAACCAGAACCGTAAGGGACATTAAAAAAGGAAAGCATAAGGAGGATGCGAGAATGAAGAAAAGATTCGTCAGGAGTTTAGCTCTTGTCATGGCGCTGGCAACTGCGATTGGATGTGCAGGCTGCAATGGCGGCGGTGATGAAAATGGTGGGAAGCCAGGGAATCCCGATATTGCCGTGGAGAATAATTGCTATGAAACCGGATTCCCCATCGCGAAGGACAGAGTGAAGCTGACTGTTATGGTGAAGGATGACAGCAGTGGAGCCGGGTATGACATGGATAAGGCCGCCATCACTCAGTGGATGAAGGATGAGATGAATGTGGAGATTGAGTGGCTGGTAGTGCCGGGTGGCATGGAGGTAAATCAGCAGGCTACACTGGCTTTCAGCAGCGGAAATATGCCGGATATTCTGATGGGAATGGCACCCCTGGGATATGAGTTCTACTGGGACTATATTCTGGAGGGAAAGGTGCAGAATCTGGCTCCGTATGTGTCAAAATATGGAAAGAATATTATTCAGATGTTTAAGGATTATCCTCAGGCGGAGTATCTAAGTACCGGATATGACGGCAATCTGTACATGCTTCCCATGGTGCGAAGCTATGAGAATGACCCGGGACGTCTGGCGGGAGCGTTGTATATCAATCAGACCTGGCTTGATAATCTGGGACTTGCAATGCCCACGACTACCGCAGAATTTAAGAATGTATTAAAGCAGTTTAAGGACAACGATCCAAATGGAAACGGAATTCCGGATGAGATTCCCCTGGATCTTCAGGAAGATCTTCCCACCGGGCTGTATGGAGCCTTTGGCGTTCCAATCTACATGGATAAATGGTATCTGGATGATAATGGAACGGTGCATTTTGCTCCGGTGGAGGACGGCTACCGCCGGGCGCTTATCTATTACCGCGATCTGTATCAGGAAGGTCTGATCGGAAAGGATTTTTACAATCAGAGCATTACGGATATCATGAAGAAGATTGACGGATCGGTCTCCACAGTTGGGTGCTTCGTGACGGATGGCGTAGCGGATAAGCTGAGCGCGGAACGGGCGGAGGAGTATGTGGTAGTACCGCCCCTATCTGATGAACTTGGAAATTGCACCTGGACGAACCAGGAGGTGGAATCCATGTGGCCGGAATGGTTCGTGGTGACCAGCAGCTGTAAATATCCGGAAATCGCGGTGCGCCTTGCAGATTACTTCTATTCCACAGAGGGAAGCTATACCGCATTGTATGGACCGCAGGGAAAGGATAATTTGTGGTACTATAACGAGGACGGCAAGGTTGTGTTTACGGATCCGGTCAATAAGGAAACGAAAAAGTATGAGTTTACGCCAAGCTACAGTATGCCTCATTATAGGAGCGAGGAATTTTATGCAGCGGCTTATGAGGAGACAGACGAGAGCAAGCTGACGCCAACGGAACGAATTGATAAGCGGAATAAGGAAGCGATGATTGAAAAGTACTTCCCGGTTATGAACAAAAATTCACTTCCAAAGTCAAAGTTCTCATTGGGAAATATGAAGAAGTGGAACGCAATCTCAACGGATATAGATGACTATACCTGGAGAAAGAAATTCCTTATGGGGGAGGCCAGTCTGGAGAATGAATGGGATTCCTATATCGCCAACATGAAAAAGCTTGGCTCGGATGATCTGATTCAGATCAAACAGGAAAGCTATGACGAGTATCTGAAATGGCTGAATGAATAGAAGAAAAGAGAATATCGCAGGAAACGGTTAGACAAGAAAAGCTCCGGGGCATGAACTCCGGAGCTTTTACCAGGTTCAGCTGTTGCCGCTGTATTTTTTCTTGAAATCTGTGGGGGTAAGCCCCACATTCTTCTTGAAGATTCGGTTCAGATTGTTAGCATTCCCAAAGCCGCAGCTTAAGGCCACCTCGTCCACCGTCATGTTCAGAAGCAGCCGTTCCTTGGCCTGATTGATGCGGTAGGCGGTGAGATAGCTGTAGGGTGATATGCCGAAATAGCTTTTGAACAGCCGTATGAAATAGTAACGGGATAAAAACATATCTCTTGCAAGATCGTCAATGTCGATCTTGGTGCTGAAATTCGTGCGCAGATAAGCGGCTGCGGTCTCCAGCTGATCCTGATGAGGCTGCCTGGTTATCTGGTGGAGTCGTATATATACAATCTCTGTGAGAATGCCGGAGATGGCATTGGAGATCACATAGGGGGCGGCGGGATGGTTCTGATCCACCGCATGGAAGATCTTGTCAAAAAGCTCCGATATATGGGAGTTGCTGTTGGTTAGCCCCAGGGCCTGGGTGGGCAGTGCCGGGCCGGCCGGAGCACAAAAATGAAAATGCTTATATTCCCAGAAGCCCATGTCACCAGGAGAATAGCGGTGAAAGGGCATACAGTCCAGAATCAGGACGCTGCCTTTTTCACATTTGATTTTTTCGCCGTCGGCCAGCTCCACCACTGCATTGCCGTCCAGAGTCAGAATACATTGATAACCCATGCGGCCTTCCCTGCGGGTGAAGTGCTTCTCGCCCACACGGAAATGCCCGGCCACTGTCAGATAGAAGGGCAGGGAGAAGGCGGTCTCGTTTGGAATGTATGGCACCAGTAAGGGTACAGCAGTCTCCGGATAGGAAGTCAGCTCTTCATAAGAATTCTCAAAGGTGATAAATTTGATCTCCTGAAAGTCCATGTTGGAGTTCAATCTTTCATTTTCACGCCAAAAAGGAATCATGGATACATACCTCCTGTTGTCGTTCGGTCATAATATTATTATATCAAACTATTTCTGAATTATCCAGTGCGAAAAATCAAAAAAGACAAGCAATTGTTGTCGGAAATCCATCAATAAATGCAAAACATTGGCAAACCCATTTATGAAAAGCCATTTCATTGTTATAATCGGTATAATAGGATTCCCGAAGAGATTCTTATAT
>CABQGZ010000171.1 GCA_902463835.1 uncultured Lachnospiraceae bacterium | reverse complement strand
AGCATGAACCGCACGATTTCTGCCTGCAAAACCATTCGGCAGACCGCGCATAAACTACATAACTACAGAGGATAAAAAGTAAAATGAGATCCAGAAACAATTACCTGATGTTCGGGGACGATTCCATACAAAAAAATGAGAAGATCACCATTTTCAATTCCAATGAGGATACTTCTCTGCACAAACACGATTTTGTTGAGCTTGTCTATTTCAAATCCGGCACCGGCAAGCACTATATCAACGGAAAGACCTTCAACATCTCCAACGGCGATATCTGCCTCATCAACACCGGGGTGGAGCATTACTACACCATCAACAACGAGGCCCGGGGCGCCATCGCCGTGAAGAACTGCATTTTCTATTCCGATTTTTTCGGTGGGCAATACCACTCCGACAATTTTATCCTGGAGATCTGGAAGGATCTCTTTCCCTCCAAGCTGCCGGAAGCACCCATCAATTTTATTCAGATCAACGGGGATTACAACAAGGACTACCTGTCCCTGATCAATATCATCGAGAGCGAGATCTCCAACCGGCGGCCGGGATACCTACAGATCATAAAGGACTGCCTCTCCTCCATGCTGATCAAAATATTCCGGGATTACTGGGAGGCCACGAACAAGCACCCCATCTCCATCAAGAATATCGATCTTCTGGAGCAGAGCATTGCCTACATCCGGCAGAATGCCCCCTCCAATCTGCTCCTGGAGGACGTGGCGGACTCCATTCACTTCTCTACGGTGTACTATAATAAGCTGCTGAAATTGTATACGGGAATGACCTTTAATAAATTTTTGCAGAAGACCCGCTGCGAGCTGGCCGGGCAGATGCTAAAGGAGACGAACGAGACCGTAGCCGCCATCTGTGAGAAGGTGGGGTACAATGATCTGAAGCATTTTTTCATGCTCTTCAAGAAATATATGGGGATGACGCCCTACAACTACCGGAAGAAGTATCTGACGGATCAGCAGAATGGGAAGGAGCGGTAAAAGCGGCGGGGAAACTTCCCGCCGCTTTTTCTTAATATTTCCGTTTCCTACACAATCTCATACACGCTGCCGGCTCCCATGCCAGGCAACTCCACCTTCTTTATCAGACATTCCTTCTCATAGAAGGCCGCGCCATAGCAGAGCACCTTCTTATAGCCCTTTAAGAATTTTTTGGCATATTGCTTCAGATCGATCTGCTGCAGCGCCTCCCGGCAATCCGCCTCCATCCGCTCCTCGCTTTTGGAATGCTTTGCCTCCACAAGGATGGCGATCCGGTTCTTCCGATCCTTCACCACAACATCCGATCTCCCCAGCCCATTTTCTGCATTGGAGTTCACAATGTACCCCGCTCCGGAAAATAAACCTGCCACAAAGGCGTGGTAATAATCCTCCTTGTAGTCGTAATAGCTGATGGAATCGCTCAAAATCTCTGACACCGCTTCCGTCACAGTCTCTTCGTTCCCGCTCCACCAGGCGGTAAACATTTCCTCCCGCTCCCGGGCCTTCACAGGCATAATCTCCCGAAACCACTCCACAATGGTATCCCCAAAGATCGTACGCACCTCCCGGTTAGGTATCCGAAGGCAGCATTCTCCGCTCTCCAATGTCTCCTTGTCTTCCGCATCCCTGTCCCGGGTCACGTATCCCGTGTGATAGAGGATTCCCCAGAAATCCTGCTCCGCAGCCTTCTCGAAATCATAGGTGGATTCTTCGCTGACCCGCACCTTCACGTATCCGCCGGCCAGCAAGGTCTCAAATTTGTCATTGACCTCCAGGCCTTCCCTGCCGATAAAACGCCGGATGATATCATTGTGGCTGGTGTCCTTCCAGTAATTCTTCGGCTGCATATCCGGAATTGAAGCCAGATCGCTCACATAATTCAGCACATCCCAGGGGCAGTAGATGTCATGAACCCCAAAGTGATAGCCGTCGTACCACTCCTTCACTGCCGCCCCCTTGGAGGAGAAGCCCGATTTCTCCAGAATCGTCTCCACCTCCTTCTGGGTAAAGCCAAAGCAGTCCAGATAATTCACCCCCGCCACAGAATTGGATTTGAAATGGTTCGTCCCTGTAAAAATGCTCTCCCGTGCAATCCGTAGACAACCTGTCACCACGGCAAATTTCAGACAATCATTTGTCTTGAAAGCGGTACTCATCAGACTGCGAATCACATCCAGCATCTGGGGATAATACCCGTATTCGCTGGCTTTCGCCAGCGGCACGTCATACTCATCAATCAACAGAATGACCTGCTTTCCAAAATGCGCGTGCATCATCCGCGTGAGCATGAACAAGCTGTTGCGGACCTCTGCCTCGGTAGCTGTTCTGGATCTTAATCGTACAAATCTTTCTCTGTCACTTTCATCCACTCTGTCGCTTTCCAGTAGATATGAATGTTCCACACAGAGACTGGAGATATTGTAGGAAAACTGATCGTAAGAGGTAGTAAACGCAAGATTGGCCACATCCTTAAAGCTGATGAACAGTACCGGCCACTGGTTCATCCAGTCCCTGCACAAATCCTCATACTCTGCAATGACAAGTCCCTCAAAGACTTTCCTGCTGTCCTTGCGGATATCAAAAAAATTCTTCAGCATGCTCATGGCCAGCGTCTTGCCAAATCGACGGGGGCGCGTGATCAGATTGACCTTGAATTGCTCCTGCAGTAATTCCACAATCAGCTTCGTCTTATCCACATAATACCCGCCGCTCTCGCGGAATGACACAAAATTCTCCTCGCCAATCGGTATCACAATCTTTCCCATGTTCTTCACATCCTCTTTTTCCAAATGAATCCGTTCTTTCTAGTATCTGTTGCAATTAGTATAACGGATTTTCCCCGCTTTTACAAGCTGTTGCACCAACTTTTTTCTTGCGGTATCGCAGCGGCGGCATCCCCACTTTTTTCTTGAAGATCCTGCTGAAATAATACTGATCTCCATACCCCACCTCCGCCGCGATGGCACTGACACTCTTATCGGTCCGCGCCAGCAGTTGACAGGCGGCGCTGATCCGCTGGGTGATAAGGTACTCATTGGGCGACACGCCTGTATGCTTTTTGAAGGCGCTGCGAAAGGCCGTACAGCTCATGTGCTCCATCCGAGCCAGACTGTCCATATCGATATCTTCTGAAAAAAAGCGATGGATATGCGCCAGACTGCGCAGGGGGACGATGCCCTTCTCCTGCGCCCCCACATACCGCCCCGTCAGAGCAAGAATCTCTCGCAACAGACAGACCGAAAGCGCTTCCGCCGCTTCGTCATGGATCATAAACTCCCGGAACAGCCGTTCAAAGCAATCCACAATCTCCTCGTGCAGGCCAATATGTGTCTTCTCATTCAGGGTAAGATGCGCCGAGCTAGTCAGTGCACAGGCCTCATATCCAGTGTAGTGCACCCAGAGATAAGCTGTCTCCCCCTCGCTCCGGTACTGGTACCCGTACCCCGGCGCAAATACGATCACATCTCCCGGAAACAGCACGTCCTCCCCCAGTACCATTTTCCCCTTCTGAACATAGATGTAATAATAACCCCGCCGCACCGACCGGTTGGAAAATGCTTCCGTCTCAGACACCTCCCCCACACAGTTGACCATAAGCGGAACCGTGTCGTTCCTCCGGTTGGCATCCGACTCCATCTTTGTATGAAAATACGTCTGCGTTATCATAATATCCTTCTCTCTGTCAAAAAATCCATTTTTACTGTCTGTTTATCCATTGTCCTCCGACACCTTCTATTATAGAGTAATGGTAAGAAAAGTCAAATTATTTAAGGAGGATTCTCTATGAATTTTCAAATCACACAAGTTTCATCCCTGGAGAAGATGCGTTCCCAGGATCCGTTTCCCCGTGATGAAATACACAAAAAATCAGTGCTTGCCGGAGAACGGCTCTCCTATCAGGTCTGCGTCAGAACCGACCGCCGCATGGATGTGCTTGTCGCGGTGGAATCAGAGCTGGCGGACTGCATAAAGCTGTATCATGTGGCGGACGCTGTCATGGACATGCCTGTCACTGACCCGTCAATCCTTGACAGCGCCCTGAACATGACCACCGAAGCTTCCATGGCTGCCGCCGGATTCCTGGACAAGACCGCCGGTGTTTCCAATACTGCCGTGCCCTCCAAAGCCTTCGAGGATTACATTACCCTGGAACCAGGCTTCATGCCGGATATTTTGATTCCCATGGAGGAACAGAACAACAAGCTGGTTCTTCTCCCCCATACAAACACGCTCTGGGTGCGGGCGGATATTCCCGCCGACGCCAAGCCGGGCGCCTACGACATCCGGATCCGCCTTACCTCGGAAAACGGCCCTGACGCAGAGCACACCCTTGACCTGGAAGCGCTCATGCACCTTACCGTAATCCCCGCCGTACTGCCTCGCCAGCGCCTCATCTACACCAGATGGTTCTACGCAGACTGCATCGCCGTATGGCACAATGTGCCCATCTACTCCGAAGCCCACTGGGCGCTGATCGACCGATACATCGCCGCAGCTGCGGATATGGGAATCAACATGATCCTGGTTCCCATCCACACGCCGCCCTTAGACACCACCGTCGGCACCACAAGGCCCTGCGTCCAACTGGTAGACATTGAAAAGAAGGGGGACACCTACGAATTTTCCTTTGATAAATTCGAGCGCTTTATTGACTTGTGTAAAAAGCATGGAATCACCTACTTCGAGATGGCCCACCTGTTCTCCCAGTGGGGCGCCAAATGCGCGCCCAACATCATGGTGACGGAGAACGGCAAAAAAGACTATCTTTTCGGCTGGCATGTAGCCGCAGATTCTGAAGAATACGTCTCCTTCCTGAAGCAGTACCTTGCCGCCCTGTCCCAGGAGCTGGAGCGGGAGGGCATCAGCGAACATACCTACTTCCACATCTCCGACGAGCCAAGCCTGAACGCTCTGGACACCTACCGAACAGCCTCCGAGATCATCCGCCCCCTCATCGGGCGCAGCAAGACCTTCGACGCCCTGTCCAACTACGATTTTTATGAAAAGGGGCTGGTGACCTGCCCCGTTACCAGCGTGGAGCACATCCATGAATTCCTGGAGCATGAGATTGAAGATCAATGGATCTACTACTGCTGTGGCCCCCAGAAAGTCTTCCCCAACAGCTTTCTGGCCATGCCCTCCTACCGGATCCGAATCCTGGGCTTTTTGCTCTACAAATACAACATCAAGGGCTTTTTGCACTGGGGCTTTAATTACTATAATGCCTGTGTCTCACAGTATCCGGTCAATCCGTACCTTACCACCTCCGGGGATCACGCCTATCCCTCCGGGGATCCGTTCATCGTCTACCCCAGCCGTGACGGCGTGTATTCCTCCATCCGCGGGGAAGTCACCTACGAGGCAATTCAGGATATAAACATCTGCTTCACCCTGGAAGATCTCATCGGCCGGGATGCGGTTGTGGCGATGATCGATGCGGCAGCGGAACGCGATCTGCGCTTTGACGATTACCCCAGGAGCAACGAGTTCTTGGAACAGCTCAGGGAGCATATGGTAGCAAAGATAGAGGAGCTGCGCGCTCAGTAATAACTCGATTGAAGTTATCCCTTCATTACCGCAAAGCTTCATTCAAATGTATGTTGTTACCCAAGTTTAAATGTTGGAAAACTTCGCAAAAAAAGAGACGGCAGACCTTGTTCTTGATATGATACCTCATCTTCTTGGAATGTATCGCATCACTACTAGTCTGCCGCCTCTTTTATTAAATTATCAACTCGCTCAGCTTCTGCACCCCTTGCGCAATCTGCGTCTCCGTCAGCCCAGCATATCCCAGGAGCAGCACCGCGCTGCCGCCGTAATTTTGCGTTTTCGCCTGGATAGCGTATTCCCCAAGCCCATACACACGGATTCCGTGCTTCATCGCTTCCCGGATGATCTGCTCCTCCGACTGATCTCCTGCAAGCTCCACCAGGATATGCAGCCCGGCATTCTCTCCCCAGATCCGTTTCACGAAAGCTTTTCCCTTCAATGCACCAAGTAGCGCATCATGGCGCGCCCGATAGATTCCCCGCATTTTATTCAAATGGCGCTCAAAATACCCATCCTTCAGGAAATGGTACAGTGTCTGCTGCGGGATCCGCGATACCGTGGAGGAATAAAAGCCGCACCGTTCCTGATAGAGTCCCAGAAGCCTGGGCGGAAGCACCATATAGCTGACACGGATCGCCGGAGCAATGCTCTTGGAAAAGGTGCCCAGATAGATGACCCGACCATAGGCATCGCTTCCCTGCAGAGAGGGAATCGGCTTCCCTTTATACCGGAATTCACTGTCATAATCATCCTCGATGATGTAGCGTCCCTCCTCCTCCCCGGCCCACTGCAGAAGCTCCATGCGCCGCTTCATAGGCATCACACTACCCAAAGGAAACTGATGGGACGGCATGATATAGGCAAGCCCCGCGCCGCTCGCCCGCAGCTGCGGCAGGAGCATGCCGCTTTCATCCATTGGCACCGGCTCCACATTCCATCCAAGATTCATGAAAATCTGATAGGCCTGTCGATAGGTCGGGCTCTCCATGGCAATGCTCCGCTCGCCCTCCATCACCTGATACAGCAGCATCAGCAGATATTCATTTCCGGCGCCAATGACAACCTGGGAACTGTCACAGTTCACCCCCCGCGACTGGTGGAGGTATTCGCAGATGACCTCTCTTAAATTTTCCTCCCCCTGAGATTCCCCGGAACAAAACAAATCTGTCATCTCCTCCTGGAGCATAGCCTTGGTGGCTTTTCGCCAGGCATTCATAGACGATTCCGGCCATTCCACCGCATAGGGAGAAAAATCATATACTGTTCCAGATTCGCTCCTCAGCCCAGACTGCCCCGTATGTTCTTCCTGATGGGAAGATCCACTTGCCCATGCAAATGATCCGCCATTCTCCGAAGCCGCACCCTTCCGCCAGCCCGCCCCTGGCGCCGGCTCCGGCAGCTTAGGGAACACTGTCTCAATATCACAGACCAGATACCCGCTACGGGGCACATTCTCTATATACCCTTCCGACAAAAGCTGGTCGTAGGCTAGAATCACGGTACTGCGGCTCACCGAAAGATATCCGGCCAGCAGGCGGGTGGACGGCAGCTTCTCACCGGCGGAAATCCTGGCATTTGTGATCTCGCCTTTGATGTATTCATAGATTTGCTCATATAAGGGGACGTGGCTGTCTGCCCTTAAAGGAATAGTCAATTCTTTCATTACAAATTCCTCCTCGTATAATAAGTTTGTAAGCAAGAAAAACAGCTTACAGACTTATTCTT
>CABQGZ010000170.1 GCA_902463835.1 uncultured Lachnospiraceae bacterium | reverse complement strand
AATATGGGCTAAGCTGGTGATTGTCAGGGGGGGATCCTGGGGCAGAGCCGGCTTTTCCTATAGAAGAGAAAGGGAGAGAAGTGATGAAGGAGCTTCCCAGGATGGTCACGGGACTGCTGCACCTGCTGTATCCGAAGCGGTGTCCCATCTGTGACCGGATCGTATATACACCGCTGATGAGCCGGGAATATCCCATCTGCAGCACATGCCAGGACAGAGTGGAGTACGCGTCGGAACCATCATGCAAAAAATGCGGAAAGCCGCTGACAGATGAGCGCCGTGAATTCTGTCAGGACTGTACCCGCCACAATCACCTTTTTGACCAGGGGAAGGCTCTCTGGGTCTATAAGGGCTGTGTCAAGGAATCCATCTACCGGCTGAAGTATGGGAACCGGCGGGAGTACGCCTTATCTTACGCTCAGGAGCTGGCGAGACGCTATGGCAGTTGGATCCGAAGGCGGAAGATAGAGGTTCTTGTGCCGATCCCGCTTCACAGGAAGCGCAGAAGACAGCGGGGCTATAATCAGGCGGAGCTGATCGCAAGAGAACTGGGAAGAATTCTGGAACTTCCGGTGGACGCCCGTGCATTGATGCGTCATCACAACACGAAGCCCCAGAAGGAATTGGATGATAAGGAACGCAGAAGCAATCTTAAGGAGGCCTTTGGAGCATCGGAAACGCCCTGGAGACGTGTATTGCTGGTTGACGATATCTACACCACAGGGAGCACCATGGATGGCGCGTCCGGGGCACTGCGGAAAGCGGGGGTTACAGAGATCTATTTCTTAAGTGTCAGCATTGGAAGAGGATTTTAATTTGCGTATTTTAAAATAGTATGGTATACTGTAAATGTATGCACTGTGTACAATAAAATCAGGGGGATCCCTTATGCTAAGCAAAGACCGAATCAGGCTCATGACCCAGTTGGCGGCCTATGAGCAAGGCGAAGGAAAAGAATATATGCCGATAGGCCGGTATCGCCGCAGAGATTATGTGAGTATTCAGATGATAAAGAGCTTTTTTTATGCCACTATAGCTTTTGGCATTTTTACATTGCTGCAGGTGCTTTACGGGCTGGAGGAATGGCTGGAGCAGCTTTATCTGGCGGAATATCAGGAGATGGTTCTTGAGATTGTGATCAAGTATCTGGTCTTCATCCTGTTTTATCAGGTTATTGCATGGATCGTATATAACATGCGTTATCGGAAGGGGCATAAGAATCAGAAGGCTTATCAGAACAAGCTGAAAAAGGTGGAAAAACTTTACGAGAGGGAGGAAAAACAGTTACCCTCTGAAGAATGGGGGCAGTGACAGGGCCGGAGGAATGGAATCTGACGCAACTGGAGGATAATTATGACAAAATTATTGGAACTGAGAGAACGAATCCGGGATTTTTATGGAAAGTATGAGATTTA
Source organism: uncultured Lachnospiraceae bacterium (assembly GCA_902463835.1). Taxonomy (GTDB): domain Bacteria; phylum Bacillota; class Clostridia; order Lachnospirales; family Lachnospiraceae; genus 14-2. The sequence goes on along the minus strand of CABQGZ010000170.1, from coordinate 5,885 downwards.
TATAAAGCCGGTTACTCGATTTATCATTGCTTTGACAGCATTTTTGATGATCAATGGAAACATTGGCTATATGAGCAGGTTGAAGAATCCGGTGGTCGCCATCGTATTGGCGCTGCCCTGCACCTTTCTGCCTATCAATGCCACGGTGGTGTTGGGGGCGGTGTTGATTCTTGCACATTTATTTGCACTGTCGCTGGAAACCTGCGTAATTGCGCTGCTTCTGTTTTTACTGATGTTTTTCATGTATTACAAGTATGCGCCGAAAAATGGTTACACTACGGTGCTTACCCCTGTTCTGTGCAGATTTGGGATTGGTGAGGCCATGCCTACGGTTGTGGGATTGGGGAAAGAACCGTATTCTGTTCTGTCCGTTGTGTGCGGATTGGTAGTTTATTACTATTTGAAGGGCATACATGTGCATGAAACTGTTTTTAGCGCGGCGGCGGAAGAGAAGGGCAAGGTATCCAAATTTACTTTGGCTCTGCAGCAGATTGTAGGAAATAAAGAATTGTATGTTGTGGCAGCTGCGTTTGTGGTCACTACGCTGTTGATCTATGTTATTCGAAGACGTCCCATCAACCATGCCTGGTCCATAGCTGTGGGGGTGGGTAACGGGGTGAATCTGGTGATTCTCCTGGTCGGCAGTTTCTGGGCGGAGACCACGGCGAATATTCCAGGATTTCTGATCGGTACGGTTCTGGCTGTAGTGGTTGGACTTGGAATGGAGTTCTTCCTGTTTCATCTGGACTATGCCAGGACGGAGCAGGTGCAGTTTGAGGATGATGAATATTATTACTATGTGAAGGCTGTGCCTAAGGTGACTGTCTCAGGCAAGGAGAAACAGGTGAAGCAGATCAACAGCCGGAAGGATGCCAGAATCAGCAAGAAGGAGCTGGCGGATGAATTTGAGATTGATCAGGAGCTGCTGGACGACTGAGCAGGCAGGAAGCGTGAGAGTTATATCTGTATGACAGGAAAAAGATTTAAAATGGAAGGGAAGTGATGGAATGATAGAGAATCTCTCGGGAATGGTAGAATCCTTTGCGGACAAGTATCTGTATTGGATGTTTCATTTTCCTAAATTTAACGGCATTGATTTTATGGAGATTATTATCATTTTCTTCCTTGTGTACAATATTCTGGTATGGGTCAAAAATACCAGGGCCTGGGTACTGCTGCGGGGGATCATCATTATTGTCCTGTTCTGCCTGGTGGCGGCCCTCTTTCAGATGAATACCATTCTCTGGATTATTGAAAAGACACTGAACGTGGCGTTGATCGCCCTGGTCGTGATCTTTCAGCCGGAACTGCGCCGGGCGCTGGAATCCCTGGGGAGAAAGAATCTTTTTACCGGAATCTTTAATTTTGACTCCCAGAAGGAGCAGGCGCGGTTCAGCGACAGGACGGTAAATGAGATTGTGAAGGCCACCTTTGAGATGGCCAAGGTGAAGACGGGCGCTCTGATCGTGGTGGAGCAGGATACCATGCTGACAGAGTATGAGCGGACCGGCATTTTACTGGATTCCCTGGTATCCAGTCAGCTTTTGATCAATATATTTGAGCACAACACGCCGTTGCACGATGGCGCTATTATCGTGCGGGGAGACCGGGTGGTTTCCGCAACCTGTTACCTGCCGTTGTCTGACAACATGGAGCTGAGCAAGGAACTGGGGACAAGGCACCGGGCGGCCGTGGGCATCAGCGAGGTGACAGACGCCCTGGTTGTTGTGGTGTCTGAGGAGACCGGCGGCGTATCCGTGGCGGTTGGCGGTAAGATCTTCCGCAACCTGGACGCGGAGAATCTGAAGCGGAAGCTGGGCTTCATACAGAACAGCTCCATTGATACCGCGCGATTCAAAGTATGGAGAAGGAGGCAGAAGAATGTTCAAGAAAATGATGAAACATCTGACAAATAATCCGGGCCTCAAGGTGATATCCATACTGATCGCGGTAATGCTGTGGCTGATCGTAGTGAATTATGACGATCCGGAGAAGCGAAAGGATATTTTTATACCGGTACAGGTAATCGGCCAGGAAGAACTGGAGAAGATGGGCATGGTCTGGGAGTTGGAGAGTAATTCCAGGGAGAGCAGTACGGTGACCATCCGAGTGATAGGAAAACGTTCTATCATAGACAAGCTGGATTCCTCCGCCTTCCGCGCTACCGCGGATCTCATGCAGATGATGGACACAGAGCAGGCGAACAAGAAGCGGCTGCCCATTATCGTGGAACAGCTGAAGTATAAGAATGATGTGGAGTATGATCAGAAGGTCAGCAATCTGACTGTTTATCTGGAGGAGCGGTCGGACGATCAGAAGTCTGTGATCTGTGAGACTACAGGCCATCCGGCGGAGGGGTATGCCATCGGCGAGACGACAGTAAGTCCCAATCTGCTCAGTGTGTCAGGGCCGGAGTCTTTGGTGTCGCAGGTAGCCAGAGTGGTGGCGACTGTGAATGTGGAGGGCTTATCCGCGGATTCGTCGGTGAGCGTGACGCCCACCATCTATGACGCCAACGGAAATGTGATGGAGGATCCCAGACTTCGCCTGAGTCAGGATAAGGTGACGGTCAATGTGCGAATACTGGGAACAAAATCGGTGAAGGTTATCTGCAAGACCAGCGGAGAGCCGGCGGAGGGATACTTCTTTGCAGGGCTGGAATATGCGCCGGAGACCGTTACGATCATGGGTGAACCAGGGCGGTTGAACGGCATTCACGAGATTGTGATTCCAGGAGAAGCCATCGATCTGACCGGAGCCACCGCCGATGTGGAGAATTCCATTGACATCAATCCCTATCTGGAGGATGGAATTTCTCTTGTGAATTCAGATGAAAATAAGATTGCAGTGAAGGCGTTGATCGAGGGGCTGGAGACAAAGAATGTGGAGGTCCCCATTGCATCCCTGGAGGTTCTGCACGCGCCGGAGCGGTACCAGGTGGCCTATGATGTCACAAATGTACAGATACCGGTGCGGGGCAAGCGTGAGGAGCTGACCAGGCTGACGGCAGAGCAGGTGAAAGCGACGATCGATCTTGCGGGAATGGCGCTGGGAACCCATGATGTGGAGGTACGGATCACTGTGGATGAAAAATTCCAGGTGATGGGAACCGTTACTCTGAAGGTGCATATCAGAGAGCCTGGCAGTGAACCGGGGAACGGAGGCGGCACTGGAACCGGTCCCGGCAGCGGAACGGGGCAGGAAGGCGGCGCCGGAACCGGTGACTGAGATGCACAGTTTTTTTAGAAATATTGGGAGGAAACATAGATGTTAAGTGAAAAGGTTGTAATCAAGAACCCGACAGGATTACATTTGAGACCGGCGGGAATCCTGTGTAAAGAGGCGATGCAGTTCAAGTCTCTGATCACATTTCAATTCCGGGATACAACGGCGAATGCGAAAAGTGTTTTGAGCGTGTTGGGAGCGTGTATCAAATCGGGCGACGAAGTGGAATTTTTCTTTGACGGTGAGGATGAGGAATTGGCCAGAAACACCATTATCGGAGCCATTGAGAGCGGACTTGGCGAGTGAGCGGCGAAGCCCACGCCAAGGGGAATAAAAGAATAGAAATTGAGGAAGACATATGTTGAATTATAAGCGATACAAAAGAGTACCTGTCATGGAGTATCCCAGCAGGGAGTGGCCTGGGAAGGAGCTTGTGAAGGCGCCGGTCTGGTGCAGTGTGGATCTTCGGGATGGCAATCAGGCCCTGATCGAGCCTATGGAAGTGGAGGAGAAGATGGAGATGTTTCAGCTTCTCCTGAGATTGGGCTTCAAGGAGATCGAGATTGGTTTCCCGGCGGCCTCCCAGATTGAGTATGATTTTCTGCGGGAGCTGGTGGCTAAGAACATGATTCCCGACGACGTCCGGGTGCAGGTGCTGACCCAGTGCCGGGAGCACCTCATCGACAAGACCTTTGAGGCAATCCAGGGCATCAAAAATGTCATTGTGCATATCTACAACTCCACCTCCACGCTGCAGCGGGACGTGGTATTTCATATGGATAAAGAAGAAATCAAGCAGATTGCCATCGACGGAACCAGGATGGTGAAGGAACGGGCCGCCCATTTTGACGGCAATATCATGCTGGAATACTCTCCGGAGAGCTTCACCGGCACCGAGATGGATTATGCTCTGGACATCTGCACCGCAGTGCAGGAGGTCTGGCAGCCCACGCCGGAGAATCCCATGATCATCAATTTGCCGGCCACGGTGGAGATGACCACGCCTAATGTGTACGCAGATCAGATTGAATGGATGGACAGGCATTTTAAGAATCGTGAGAGCATTATCTTAAGCGTTCATCCCCACAACGACCGGGGCACCGGGGTGGCGGCCACAGAGCTTGCCATGCTGGCAGGAGCCGACCGGGTGGAGGGTACCCTGTTTGGAAACGGCGAGCGCACCGGCAATGTGGACATCCTGACTGTGGCCTACAACATGTTTTCCCAGGGGATGAATCCGGAACTGAATCTGGAAAACGTAAACGAGATCATTGACATATACGAGCGGTGCTGTAAGATGCAGGTGGGAATGCGGCACCCATACGCTGGAAAGCTGGTATTTACCGCCTTCTCCGGTTCCCACCAGGACGCCATCAACAAGGGAGTGCATGCGCTGTCGCAGCGCACGGACGGCATCTGGGAGGTTCCCTACCTGCCCATCGACCCCGCGGACGTGGGAAGAAAGTATGAGCCTGTGGTCCGCATCAACAGCCAGTCCGGCAAGGGCGGCGTTGCCTTTGTGATGGACACCATGTACGGCTATCAGCTGCCCAAGGCCATGCATAAGGAATTCGCGGACGTGATCCAGAAAATCTCCGAGCAGCAGGGCGGCGAGGTGGCGCCGGAGACCATCATGGACGCCTTTACCAGAGAATATCTGGAGCAGAAGTCACCCTTTGAATTCGTGCGGATCAAGGTGGAGGACATTGGAGAGCGGGATTCCCGTGTTATGCTGGATTTCCGGTACCAGGGAGAGCTGCTTCATGTGGAGGGCGAAGGAAACGGCCCCATCGATGCGGTGAAGGTGGCGATCGCCACGAAGGTGCCCATCGATATTACGGTGTTGAACTACAGTGAGCACGCCTTGGGCGAGGGCTCCCACGCCCGGGCGGCGGCTTATATCCAGATGCGGGATGATAAGACTGGCCGGATGACCTTCGGTGTGGGGACAAGCTCCAATATTACGAGAGCCTCGATCCGGGGATTTTTCAGTGCGTTGAATCGGTTGGCGTGAGAAAGGATGCGGGAAAGACAGCATGAAATATGATTATTTAGTGGTTGGAGCCGGTTTATTTGGCGCGGTTTTTGCCTGCGAGGCAACGAAAAAAGGAAAGAAATGTCTTGTCATCGATAAGCGAGATCACATTGCGGGAAATATCTATACGTATGAGCAGGAAGGAATCCAGGTGCATAAGTACGGAGCGCATATTTTCCATACCAGCAATGAAAAAGTCTGGAATTATGTCAATCAGCATGCCAGATTTAACCGGTACACCAACAGCCCGGTGGCCAATTACAAGGGTGAGCTGTACAGCATGCCATTTAACATGTACACCTTCAATAAGATGTGGGGTGTTGTGACACCGAAGGAGGCCAGAGAGAAGATACTAAGCCAGGTGGAGGAGAGCAAGATTACCAATCCGCAGAATCTGGAGGAGCAGGCGATTTCTCTGGTGGGACGTGATATTTATGAAAAGCTGGTCAAGGGCTATACGGAGAAACAGTGGGGCAGAGCAGCCACAGAGCTTCCGTCCTTTATTATCAAGCGGCTTCCGGTGCGTTTTACCTACGACAACAATTATTTTAATGATCTGTACCAGGGAATCCCCATTGGCGGCTACACGAGTATGGTGGCTTCCATGCTGGAGGGAATCGAGGTA
>CABQGZ010000169.1 GCA_902463835.1 uncultured Lachnospiraceae bacterium | reverse complement strand
GTTCCAGGGGCTGGAAGAAGCGGAGGACGGTATCACCTACCTGGCAGAAAAACTTACCGGTTTTCTGGAGGATGAGGTACAGCAGAATCTCTCAGAGATCATCTCCTGTGTCAACGCCACCAAGAACGCCCGCTTTGATCTGGTGTTTGACCCAACCCTGGTGCGGGGCATGTCCTATTACACGGGAACCATTTTTGAGATTGCCATGCCCCAGTTCGGCGGAAGCTGTGGCGGCGGCGGACGTTACGACAGGATGATCGGCAATTTTACCGGAAAGGATGTTCCGGCCTGCGGATTCTCCATCGGCTTTGAACGGATCATTCTGCTGCTTATGGAGAGCGGATTCCAGATTCCGGAGCAGCGGGCGAAGAAGGCTTATCTGATTGAGAAGGGCTACCCGGGCGACAAGCTTGGGGATGTGATCGCCAGGGCCCAGGAGGAACGAGCCAATGGGTGTCAGATTCTCATTGTCCGCATGAATAAAAATAAGAAATTCCAGAAGGAACAGTTGACGAAGGAAGGATATACAGAGTTTATTGAGTTTTTCAAGTAGGAGGATAATTACCATGGCAGAATCCATGAAAGGGTTGAAGAGAACCCACAGATGTACAGAAGTTTCCAGCGCCAATATCAAAGAGACCGTCACGGTTATGGGCTGGGTGCAGAAGAGAAGGAATTTAGGCAGTTTGATTTTTATTGATTTGCGGGACCGCACGGGTATTCTGCAGATCGTGTTTGATGAGCCCAAGGTGGGCAGTGAGGACTTTGCCAAGGCCGGCACGCTGCGCAGCGAGTTCGTGGTGGCAGTGACCGGAACTGTGGAGAAGCGTTCCGCGGCAGTCAACGAGAATCTGAAGACCGGTGATATTGAAGTGATGGCACAGAGCCTGCGGATCTTATCGGAATCCGAGACGCCGCCCTTCCCCATCGAGGAGAATTGCCAGACCAAGGAGGATATCCGTCTGCGCTACCGGTTCCTGGACTTAAGAAGACCGGATCTGCAGCGCAATATGATGATGAAGAGCAGGGTTGCCATGCTGCTTCGGAATTTTATGGAAAAGGAAGGATTTCTGGAGATCGAGACGCCGATCCTCACCAAATCCACGCCGGAAGGGGCCAGAGATTACCTGGTGCCCAGCCGTGTGCATCCGGGCAGCTTCTACGCGCTGCCTCAGTCTCCGCAGCTGTTCAAGCAGCTGTTGATGTGTTCCGGCTATGACCGATATTTCCAGATCGCGCGGTGCTTCCGGGATGAGGATCTGCGGGCGGACCGTCAGCCGGAATTCACCCAGGCGGATATGGAGCTTTCCTTTGTGGATGTGGATGATGTGATCGAGGTGAATGAACGACTCTTACAGTACGTCTTCAAGGAGGCCATCGGGATTGATGTGCAGCTGCCCATTCCGCGGATGACCTGGCAGGAAGCCATGAATCGCTTTGGTTCCGACAAGCCGGACACACGGTTTGGCATGGAACTGAAAGATGTATCGAAGCTTGTGGCGGGCTGCGGTTTTGGCGTATTTACAGGAGCGCTTGAGAACGGCGGTTCTGTCCGTGGTATCAACGCCAAGGGACAGGGAGCAATGCCCCGCAAGAAGATCGACAAGCTGGTGGAATTCGCTAAAGGCTATGGTGCCAAAGGCCTTGCTTATCTCTCCATCAATGAGGACGGCACCTATAAATCTTCCTTCGCGAAATTTATGTCAGAGGAAGAGCTGGGAGCCCTTGTGGCAGCCATGGAGGGAGAGCCTGGAGATTTACTGCTGTTTGCGGCAGATAAGAACAAGGTGGTATGGGATGTACTGGGTGCGCTGCGTCTGGAGCTTGCCCGGGAGTTGGAGCTTGTTGATAAAAATCAGTACAACTTCCTTTGGGTAACGGAATTCCCGCTGCTGGAGTGGTCCGATGAGGAGAATCGTTTCATGGCCATGCACCATCCCTTCACCATGCCCATGGAGGAGGACTGGGACAAGATCGACAGCGATCCAGGCGCAGTGCGTGCCAAGGCATACGAGATTGTGTTGAACGGTACGGAGCTGGGCGGCGGTTCTGTCCGTATTCATCAGAATGAGGTTCAGGAGAAAATGCTGGAGGTGCTGGGCTTTACCAGGGAGAGCGCCTATGAGCAGTTTGGTTTCCTGTTAAACGCGTTTAAGTACGGAGTTCCGCCACATGCAGGACTGGCCTATGGTCTGGACCGCATGGTGATGCTGATGGTGCAGGCGGATTCCATCCGTGATGTCATTGCCTTCCCCAAGGTGAAGGATGCCTCCTGTCTGCTGACGGATGCACCGAATGTGGTAAGTGAAAAACAATTGGAGGAGCTGGAGCTTGTGATCGCAAGGCCGGAGCAGGAATAAAACGTGTGAGGAACGAGAGGGGCTTGGTGAACCGGCACTTGCGGTTGCCAGAATAGAGCAGGTGCCGGAGCCAACAGAAAAAGACCATGCAAGAGGGGGGCGCACGGTCTTTTTCTGTGTTTGTAAAGTAAATTATATATTTAGGAAGAATTTTATTTCTAAAATTCGAATTCCTCGTTAAATCTTTAACAAAATAATAGCATAACGAAAACCCGGTGTCAATAGAATAATTTTGCTATTTTTCGCTAATTGAAGCAAAGGATGAGAGAACAATGGAAGATATGAAGAAGGAAATGTTATTTGAAAATATGCCGATTCCCCAGGCAGTCATGAAGCTGGCGGTTCCAACCATTATCAGTTCGCTGGTGATGGTGATCTATAATCTTGCCGACACCTATTTTGTGGGAATGATAAATGATCCAATCCAGAATGCTGCGGTGGCTCTGGCGGCGCCGGTACTTTTGGCTTTTAATGCTGTCAACAACTTGTTTGGAGTGGGAAGCTCCAGTATGATGAGCCGGGCTCTTGGGAGAAAGGATTATGAGACAGTATCTAAGAGCTCTGCCTTTGGATTCTACTGTGCGGCCATCTGCGGAATACTTTTTTCCCTGTTTTATACCATATTCAGCAATCCACTGCTGGTGGTGCTGGGAGCGGATTCCCAGACGGCAGGGGCCACAGGGGAATATCTGAAATGGACCGTCACCTGCGGGGCTATGCCGGCGATTCTGAATGTGGTCATGGCTTATATGGTGCGTTCCGAGGGTTCCTCCCTCCATGCCAGCATAGGCACCATGAGCGGATGTCTTTTGAATATTGTGCTGGATCCCTTTTTCATCATGCCCTGGGGGCTTAATATGGGTGCGGCAGGAGCAGGACTTGCCACCTTTTTGTCCAACTGTGCGGCCTGCGGCTACTTTTTCGTGCTGCTGTATGTGAAGCGTGGACGCACTTATGTGTGTGTGAAGCCCTCCATGTTCCGTGTGAACCGGGCGGTTTTCCTGGGAGTCTGCGGCGTGGGGATACCGGCAGCCATACAGAATCTTTTGAATGTAACGGGTATGACCGTACTGAATAACTTTACGGCCTCCTATGGCTCCGATGCCGTTGCGGCGATGGGGATCGCTCAGAAGATTAATATGGTTCCACTGCAGATTGCGCTGGGATTTTCCCAGGGAATCATGCCCTTGATTGGCTACTGTTATGCCAGCAAAAATGTGGAGCGTATGAAGAAGACCTTTTTCTTTTCATCCAGGATTGCCCTTTCCTTCCTGGTGGTTGTGACTGTGGGATATTATGTGGGAGCGGGATTTTTGACGTCGCTCTTTATGAAGAATGAAAGCATCATCGCTTATGGGACAAGTTTTCTGCATGGATTGTGTCTGACGCTGCCGTTTCTATGTATGGATTTCCTGGCGGTTGGCGTATTCCAGGCCTGCGGTATGGGAAAGAAGGCGCTGGTGTTTGCGCTGCTTCGGAAGATTGTGCTGGAGATTCCGGCACTGTATATTCTGAACCGATTGGTTCCGCTGTATGGGCTGGCTTATGCGCAGTTTGTGGCGGAGGTGATACTGGCGGTGGCGGCCGTTGTGGTGCTTGCCGGGATGTTCCGGAGGATGGAGAGGGAAAAGTATCCTAATTAGGAGCCGAAGGGACGCCCCGGAGAGAAGTGTAGCCCTGGTTAGGAGCAAAGGGACGCCCCGGAGAGAAGTGTAGCCCTGGTTAGGAGCGAAGGGACGCCCCGGAGAAAGAATAGCCCCATGTCAGACGCGCTCTCGCTCCGTGAAAAACGTAGCGGACACTAAACTCGCAGGCCATCTTCATGACCTGCTCGCTAAGTGCCGACGTTTTTCAAGGGTCTGTCATGGGGCTATTCTTTCTCCGGGGCTGTATTGCGGCTAACCTGGATATATTTTGTTTCCGGGGCTGTATTGCGGCTAGTCTGGATACATTTTTTCCCAAGGGAATGTATTGCGGCTAACCTGGATAGATTTTCTTTCTAGTGCTGTATTGCGGCTAATCCGGATACAGCACTTTTTTGGGGGATGCGACATTGCTGTTTCTGGGATTGCTGATAACGTAGCACCGCGAGAGAGGGTATGCCCATGCCAGACCCTTGCAAAACGCCGGCACTTAGCGAGTGGGCCATGAAATGGTTCGCGAGGTTAGTGTCCGCTGCGTTTGTGCATGGAGCGAGAGCGCGTCTGACATGGGCATACCCTCTCCCGCGGTGCGGACCTTTGCAGAAAACCAAAACCCAGAGTCTGCACAATGGCTGACTCACATTCATTTGGAGCCCAGCATTTGTCTCAATTCCTCGTACACATCTACAGTCGCATGCGCCTCCTCATCATTGAGGTAGTACACCATCCCATCCGTGGCGGTAATCTTCACAAAGGGCGGCTTCTGTCTGCGGACACAGACCTTGCAGGATACGTAGCCCTCGGACAGGAAGGATCCTTTCAGAAGCGTATCCATGGAGGAGCCTACCCGCTTGCTCATGGAGGGAAGCGTATCCACCAGTTCCACCGATTGGATGTCGCTTATTTCTATCCGGTATTCCTCCTGATATTGGGCAGAGATGACTGTGCTGTCTGCGACCTTCAAGGAGATTGTGGCGAAGTCCTCCAGCAGGACAAAGCCCGCGGCCCAGAGGAGTAGTGCCAGCGTTCCGGCCAGGATTACACCGGTAAATACCTTTGCCGATGTCTTGGCCATGTTGACGGTGGTGCCGATGCCCACCCGCTTATTTACCATGAAGCGGCTGTCATTTCTATTGTAGTAAAACATTCCGTAGATCCAGTGGTCGTCTTCCTCTACCTGAAATTCAGAAGTTTCCGTGTATTTTCCATAAGCCCTGCGCACATTTCGTTCCGTAAACAGGGCAGCGACAGCGGCGGCCAGCGTATAGAGGCATACGCCGCCCAGAATGAGGAAAAGGAATGCTTTTGGTCTGTGCATGCCATACCACATGAGGAATATCAGAAGCGCGGTACACCAGATCATAATACTCCAGAAACGGCTCCACTGGTATTGGCGTACCCGTGCCAGTTGGATATTCACTTCACTTCGAAGGCTCACCACATCTGTGGACATCCGCCAGAACCGCCACTGCAGCAGACAACAGAGAAGACCGCAGAGAAACAGAATCAGAAGCGTTCCTTCTGTCCACCAGCCATAGAAGGCTTCACGGGCCAAAAAGAGCTCGCCGATGACAGGAATGAAAGATACGCCAAGTCCGGCTAAGGATAATTTCAGGAAGGGTTTGCTTCTGGGGGCAGCGGCGGCGGTCATGTCTACATATACCTTCTGAGCATTTTGTATTTCCGGTTCTGCTGTCTGCGGGGTGGCTTGTTGTGGGCAGGCGGCTCTCCGCTCACGCTTCCATTCTCTGAGACGGCGGTTTCCTTTTGCTTCCGGAAAAAAGAATACTACCAGGACGAATACCAGCCATATCATCTGAGTGCTGAGGACAATGGAATCCCGTGTGGGCATGCAGGTCAAAGCAAACAGCACAAGACTGAGCAGCAGAAGAACGTGCATTTCTCTGTGAAAGCGTTTCACAATCTGTTTTACGCCTGCCTCATCCTTTTCTTCGGCCCGCAGTGTAACGCCCATAATGATATTTCCTTTTGGTTTTCCCTCCATGTAAAGACAGCCATACATGATCAGTAAGCATGGCAGGAAACAGATTGCCATTATAATTTTTACTCCCATAATGTTACCTCCTGTAGATTTCGTCCAGCAGAGCGGTCAACTCTGGCTGGGAGATCTGATTTAATTTTGCTTCCGCCACGATTAATTCCAAATCCTTTTTCAGCTTCCGGAGTCTGGCTTTGTCCGGTTCATCCTTGCAGTGTACCATGGCGCCGTTGCGGCGGTCCGTGATGATATAGCCCTCCTGCTTCAACAGCTGATAGGCTTTGTTCACAGTCATGGTGTTGATGCCGGCCTCCTGGGCCAGTCCGCGGACAGTGGGCAGCCGTTCACCCTCCTGGAACTGTCCCGATGCAATGGCTTTGACCACATCATTGCGGATCTGCTGATAGATGGGGATGTCGCTGGCAAAGTCTAATGTCAGTATCATTTCGGTACCCCTTTTCTTTGTATTGTTTGTATTATATATAGTAATACAAAATGTGTCAATAGATTTCTGCAAAATAATAACAGATTTTTAACGGTTCGTTACTGTTCAGTCCACGCCATTTGTAAAATTGCAATTTGAGTCTTTCAAATGGAATTGTTTTGTGATAGAATACGAAGACGGCGAGAACTCTCAGCGTATAGAAGAATAGAAGGAGACAAAAATATGGCGGCAGGAAGAGGTTCCACAAAAAAATTGACAGAGGGCAGACCTATGGGGCTGATTATTGGTTTTGCGCTTCCGATGCTGGTAGGGATGCTGTTTCAGCAGTTCTATAGTCTGGTGGACACAATTATTGTTGGAAAATGCCTTGGCGTAGATGCTCTGGCGGCAGTAGGTTCCACCGGTGCCGTGAATTTTATGATACTTGGTTTCTGCATGGGCGTGTGCAGCGGCTTTGTCATTCCGGTAGCCCAACAGTTTGGCGCAGGTGACGAGGTCAGACTCCGGCGGTATGTGGCCGGCGCTATTCAGCTGTCAGTAGTCTTTGCCGTTGTGATGACGGTGATTGTCTGTCTGCTCTGCCGGAGCATACTTGTTCTGATGCAGACGCCCGACAATATCATTGATCAGGCATATAATTACATCATTGTAATCTTTGTGGGGATTCCGGTTACCTTCCTCTATAACCTGACTGCCGGGATCATGCGGTCACTGGGGGACAGCCGGACGCCGGTATATTTTCTTTTGCTGGCTTCCGTGATCAATATTGTGCTGGATATTCTGCTTATCGCAGGGTTTCATTTTGGAGTAGAAGGGGCAGGATACGCGACCGTTTTCTCACAGCTGGTAGCCGGAATTGGCTGTCTGCTCTAT
>CABQGZ010000168.1 GCA_902463835.1 uncultured Lachnospiraceae bacterium | reverse complement strand
GCCCCGGAGTGTACGATGCACTCTCGGCACGTATGGCGGAGGCTTGCGGTTTTCAAGCGATACAGATTTCCGGATTTGGCTTTTCGGCATCGTCTCTTGGAATGACGGATGCAAGTTTTACATCATTGGAGGAAATCGTCCGTGCCACGGCAAATATTGTCCGCTCTGTCTCAATTCCCGTAATGACGGATGCAGATACCGGCTATGGAAATGCCGTAAATGTCTGGTGGACGACAAAGAGGCTTGAGGAGACCGGTGCTGCAGGAATGAATTTGGAAGATCAGCTCTTTCCCAAGCGTTGCGGACATATGGACGGGAAGCAGTTAATTACACTTGAGGAAATGGTCGGAAAGATCCGAGCCGCCGTAGACGCGAAAATAGACCCCGATTTTGTTATCAATGCAAGAACAGACGCTTGTGCTGTATATGGCATAGAAGAGGCGATCCGCCGGGGAAACGCGTATCTTGAGGCGGGAGCGGACATGGTATTTCTCGAATCACCAGCTTCGTTAGATGACCTTAAGCGCGGATTGCGGGAAATTAATGGCCCTGTCAGCATCAATATGTTGGAGGGAGGAAAAACGCCAAGGCTTACTTTTGATGAACTGCGGCAGCTCGGAGCTGCTCGGGTGAGTTGTCCAATGTTCGCATCTCTTGTGACAGCATATGCGTTGCAAAAGGGATTTTCCTATTTGAAAAGGCATGGGACAAGCGTTGGTTTTGAATGCATTGATTCGTTTGAAAATTTTAAGATTTTTACGAATACGCCAATGGTTCGCGAAATGGAAAAAAAGTATATTACAGACCTGATCGAATAGAAAGGGGTGCGAATCAGAAAATGACAACAGTATATGCCCCGCTGGGGATGCTGGGGTATGGCTTTCCGGTACACTCCATAAAGGCAGCGCTTGAGCACGGCTTTGATGTAATTGCCCTCGACGCAGGATCGGTCGATCCCGGTCCGTATTACCTTGGATGTGGGAAAAGCTTTACATCTCGCTCGATGGTCAAACGTGACCTCAAACTGATTGTGGAGGCCGGACAGAAAGCGAAGGTACCTGTGCTGGTCGGCTCCGCTTGCGGCGCTGGTGCGACGCCGCATTTGGACTGGGCGATGGAAATTCTCAATGAGATTGTCGAAGAGCTTGATATTCACCCCCAAATTGCGCGTATTGATGCAGAGATAAGCAAAAATGTGGTAGTTGAAGCTTTTCACGCTGGCCGTATTGAGAACTTTGAGACAACGGTCAGGCTGAAAGAAAGTGATATCACCGATTGTACACACATCGTCGCGCAAATGGGTATCCAGCCATACATTGAAGCGCTGGAGGCTGGCGCGGATATTATCATCGGAGGCCGTGCCTACGACGCGGCAGTTATCGCCGCATATCCCATCTGGAAGGGCGAAGATATAGGCTTGAGCTACCATTTGGGCAAGATTATCGAATGCGGCTGCGCGGTGGCACTGCCCCGCGAATCCGACGGCATGCTCGGTGTGATTGATGGAGATTCTTTTGCGGTTGTTCCGGCAGACCCTAACAAGATTTGTAGACCGGACATTGTAGCGGCACATACTCTCTACGAACGATCGAGCCCCTTTACAACCGAGTTCCCTGGCGGCGGACTCGACATGAGTGAAAGCGCTTTTTTTGCTGATTCGGATGGCCGCACCGTCCGTGTATGCGGAACGAAGTTCGTGAAACCAACGCGGTTGACGCTTAAGCTGGAAGGCTCACGCCACGCAGGCTTTCGATGTATCTGTCTAGCGGGCATTCGAGATCCGTTTGTCATTGCAAACTTTGCCGAGATTGAAAAGAGACTGCGTGCCAAGGTCAGGCGTGATTTGCCGCAGTTCGAAGAAAATAAGGACTATCGGATTCTTTTCCGCCGCTATGGCGCGGGTGAAATCATGAAGGAGCGTGATCCTGAAACATGGATGCCCAAGGAGATTGGCCTAGTCATTGAAGTGCTCTCGCCTAATCAGGAAACAGCAAACACGGTCTGTGCACTTTGCCGGTCCGGCATCCTGCATCAGGGGTTTCCCGGGCGACGGGCGAACAGCGGTAATCTAGCCTTCCTATATACGCCTGCCGAGTTCCCCGCACCTGAATGCTATGAATTTGCGCTTTACCACCTGATGGTGGTCGACGATTTGGTCAAGCCATTTCCAATCACGTGGATACAGAAATGAGGGGCCTATGAAACTTATTGATGCAGATGCAATTGTTCGCAGCAAGGATGCCGGCCCATTCCGTTTTACATTGGATGTCATCTTCAATAATCAGGAACAGTTTAAACAGATGAAGGATTCCGGCGTTTGGAATCAGGAAAGTTTAAGCAGACGGTGCAAGATTGACCTGAAGGCTATTGATGAGTGTTTGGTGTATGAACCGGCAATGGCGTTTAAGTGTACCTATCAGCGGCCAATCTCTTCTGGCGCATTTGGCGACAATGATATTTATGGTTCTCAGCAGCATGTTCCCCTTTATGAAATAGAGTTTTAAAAATACAGGAGGAAAATACGATTTATGCGCAGTTCCGAACGATTCCGTGCACTAATGAAGGATATGGATCTAATTCAGATCCCAGGCAGTTATGACTGCATTACGGCAAAGCTTGTTGAGAAAGCCGGCTTTCCGGCCGTTTATTTGACCGGCTCAGGTATGTCATTAGCTCTTCTGGGGCAGCCAGACCTCAATACAGTAAGCTATCTTGAACTAAGGCAAATTGTAGAAAATATCAGGAATGCGGTAAACATTCCCATGCTGGTCGATATTGACACTGGCTATGGACCTCCGTTATCTTTGATTCGCTTAGTACGAGAATTTGAGCGGCTTGACATTGCGGCTGTACAGATCGAAGATCAGAGGATGCCAAAAAAGTGCGGGCATGAGCTTGGGAGAAAGCTTGTCTCAGAAAGTGAAATGGTATGCCGCATTCGTGCGATTTATGAAAGTCGTGCGGAAAACGGGTTGGTTATTGTCGCCAGAACTGATGCAAGAACGAGCTACGGCATTGAAGAAGCGATTCGTCGGGCAAATACTTATTTAAGAGCCGGTGCTGATATGATCTTTGTTGAAAGTCCGGAATCTTATGAAGAAGTCAAAAAAATAGCAAGAGAGGTCAAGGGTCCGGTGTTGTTCAATAATGTAGAGGGCGGGCGCAGCCCCTTCCTTTCCTGCGACGAACTTCGTGCTGCGGGCATAAAAGCAACTATCTATCCCAATGCACAGACGAGGATTGTTACAAGTGAGTGCGGTAAGCTCCTTAAAGTGCTCAGAGAAACCGGAAGCACTTCGGCAATACAAAATGAAATGCTGTCACATAAAGAAATGTTTGCTTTGTACGACCACGATATGTGGGTCGCACTGGAAAAGAAATATACATACAACGAGGAGGAATGTAGATGAAAGCAATGGATTTAGATTGGATGAAGGATGTGGATCGTTGGCCGAGGGCTCTTCCTGAATTTGACTTTGATCCCGAAACAACGGCGTTGCTGATCGTGGACATGCAGAATTTCTGTGCTCGGGCTGATATGGGACTTGGCAGTGTGCTTCGTGATCGGTTCCCAGATATGTATGAATATTTTGTTGAAAGATCTAAATTGGTCCTTGAAAATAATATTCGACTGCTTAAATTTTTCAGAGAAAACCACCTTCGAGTAATTTTTTCTACAACAGGGCCTGAACTGGCGGACGGAGCAGATTATTTTACTGCCCGACGAGAAAAGGATCGCCAGATGCAACTTAGAAGTGGCGTTAAGACAAACTTCCATAAAGGAACCTACGAGCATGACATTGTTAAGGAGCTGACGCCCATTGAAGGCGAGTTAGTTATCAATAAGACAAGCACGGGATCATTCAATTCTACGGGAATCGATCAAACGCTTCGTAAACTGCACGTAGAAACCATCATTGGAACAGGCGTAGCGACAAATGCGTGCGTTGAAATGACCATTCGTGATGCGGCAGATCGTTGGTATAAGTGTGTAATGGTCGAAGATGCTTGTGGAACTTTCAGCGAGGAATCTCATATTGCGACATTACGTAACTTTGCACGTCTATATGGAATGGTCTGGAGTACAGACGAGGTTATTGAGTATCTAAGCGGGAAGCTTAAAAAATAAAAGAAAAGAGAGGAAAGAGAAATGAAAAAGTTTTTATCCCTGATGCTGGTGCTTGTTATGGTAATGAGCCTTGCTGCCTGCGGTGAAAAGATTCCCGTGGCCGATGACAAGGCAACGGGCGGCTCTGAGAATGGTTATACAATCCCTGCGGAAGTGATGAACATGGTATGGGCTGCTGGACCGACCGGCGGTGTGACATATCCTCTCGGTGCAGCTGTGAGCGAAATGATTTCTACTAAGGTTGCGCCGGGGGCACGTATTACGCTTCTTGAGGGTGCCGGTGCAAGCAATGTTGAATTATGCAATAGCGGTGAAGCTCTTCTTGGGCATACAATGGGTGATACCGCATTTTGTGCAGTAAATGGACTTGCTCCCTTTGATGGTGTGAAAGAAAATTTCCGCGTGTGGGCTCGCGTTTCGGACTTTCAGTTTCAATTCATTGTCCCAGCCTCGCTTGGCGTAAGCAGTTTTGAGGAAATTAAGGAAAAAGGCATTAAGCTTAATCTCGGTACCAATACCGCGGGCTCCTCTGCGGAGGCAATTACTCGATATGTTCTTGAGGCTTATGGCATCACTTACGACTGGATTAAGGAACATGGCGGTTCTACAACGTTTACCAGTTTCTCTGACGGCGTTGTTCTTATGCAGGACGGTCATATCAATGCATGGGGAGCGCTTAGTGCTGCACCGAACAGCTTTATTACTGAAATGAATATGTCTCAGCAGATGGTGCTTCTTCCGGTTTCTGAGGATGTTATGAAAGAGTTGTCTGAAGCGTATGGTTATGCGATTGGAGAAGTTCCTGCTAACGCTTATGAAGGCCAAACCGAAGCGGTTCCTACGCTTCTCTCTCCCATGGTGCTGATTTGCAATGCAGCCCTTCCAGATGATTTTATGTATGAAGTGACTAAGAATCTGTTTACAGATGAAATGGTTGAGAGCCTCAAGGCGGTTTCTACAACATTGACGGTCGACCCGGCATATTCTTCTCAGAACCTTGGTGGTCCCATTCATCCTGGCGCAGAGATGTATTATAAGGAACTGGGCGTGCTTTAACGAACAGGCGAGGAGAACTGTGATGGCATCTGAAAAAAGACCGATTTGGAAAGGCCGGTCCGTAGAAGAGCTTACGATTATTCTACTGGCGTTGATCATTTCCGTTTACCACATTGCATCTGCATTGTTTGGCGTAAAAACACCTATGCAGTTTCGACCATTTCACCTTGGCTTTCTGCTTCCCATCGCGTTTCTTCGCAAGGCGGCACCTACAGATGGAAAAATGGTTAGCACATGGCGTCGAATAGCTCTTTGGATTTTAGCAATTTTGGCATTTGCATCTAACGCATATATTGCTTTTTATGCATATGAAAGATATAGCACAAGAATGTATCTGATTGGTTCTGCCACCACCGTGGACATGGTCTGTGGATTCATCCTGATTATTCTTGTGTTGATTGCAACAAAGCTGGTGATTGGTTGGCCTTTGGCAGTTTTAGCTGGTATTTCCATATTATACCTACGTTTTGGAGCATATTTCCCGAGCGGTGTCGGACATGTGGGTTATGCATGGAAGCGTATTATTGATATGGAGTACATGGGAACCTATGGCGTTTTTGGCGTTCCCCTTGGAGCGAGCGCGTCCTTCATTTTTCTCTTTATGATTTTTGGCGCATATCTTGAAGCGTCTGGGACGGGAAGCTTTCTGATTGACTGGGCCACAGGGCTTTTCGGTTCACAGCGTGGCGGCCCTGCAAAGATAGCGGTAGTTTCCAGCGGACTGCTTGGCATGATTTCAGGAAGTCCGACTTCCAATGTCGTAACCACAGGTGTGTTTACTATACCAATGATGCGCAAGGTCGGTTATGATCCAGCCATGGCTGGCGCGGTAGAAGCGACCGCGTCTACCGGCGGGCAAATTATGCCGCCGATAATGGGTGCTGCAGCATTTATTCTTGCTGAATTTACGGGAACACCCTATCTTAAAGTTGCTGCATGTGCGGCTGTGCCGGCGTTCCTATATTACCTCTCTACGATTATGCAGGTTCACTTCTATGCTTGCCGGCATAACTTGGGAGGACTGCCTAAAGAGGAATTGCCGAATTCTAAAAAGGTATTCCGGGAGAATTGGAACCAACTAATCCCTATAGTATTGTTGGTCGCGCTAATGATGATGGGTTTTTCGACGCATTATGCAGCCGTTTGGGCACTGTTTTCTATTCCGCTGTGCGGCTTGTTGAAAAAGCATACGAGAATGAGCCCTTCAACAATCTTCTGGGCGACAATTGACGGAGCTAAGCAGGCGGTTATGGTTGCCGTAGCATGTGCAGCATCTGGTATTGTAATTGGCGCATTTAATATGAGCGGACTCGCAATACGTCTGACTAGTGCAATAGTGGGCCTTGCCAGCAGTTCTCTTTTGCTAGCGCTGATGCTGACAATGCTGGCAGCGTTAATTCTTGGCATGGGTATTCCGACGACGGCTGCATATATTACCTGTGTGGCGGTCGTGGCCCCTGCGTTGACCAAGCTCGGCCTCGAAGCGTTTGTTGCGCATATGTTTGTATTCTATTTTGCGGTTGTCTCTTCTATTACACCACCAGTAGCAATTGCAGCATATGCGGCATCTGGATTGACGGGCGCAGATCCCATCAAGATCGGGTTTAAGGCATGCCGACTGGGTATTATTGCATTTCTTGTACCATATATGTTTGCTTACCAGCCGGCACTGCTTTTGCTCGATTCGTGGCAAGTCGTTATCCCTGCAGTACTGTCTGCGGTTCTCGGTACAATCATTTTAGCGAGTGGACTGGAAGGATGGGCGATTGGACAGCTATGCCCGTATGAGAGAATTCCACTTATAGCGGCAGGACTATGTTGTATTTATCCCGGTACGATAACAGACGTACTTGGTGTCGGTATTGCTCTCGCTGTTCTTGTCCCGCACTATCACAGAGAAAAGCGCAAAAAGAATGCGGCAGAGACATAATTAAAACGGTCTGCTGCAAAAGGTTAGAAAACAGAGGAACTTCATCAGAGGTTCCTCTGTTTTCTGTCAACATGAAATTCGATATCCTGCGGATACCACCGGCTGAGTTTTTGAGCGTTGCGTTTTATGCAAAGTTGTGCTGGCCCGCTAAATCATGTTGACTCTGTAAGTGGCGCTCGGGAGAATATGGAAACATTGCAAAGAATAAAGA
>CABQGZ010000167.1 GCA_902463835.1 uncultured Lachnospiraceae bacterium | reverse complement strand
GGGCGGAGCCGTCAAAGGTAAAAGTCAGTTCCACTTTGCCGTCCGCTTCCCTTGGCGTGAAGGTCTTCTCTGCAGTGACCTCCCGGCCATTCACTTTCAGCACTTCTCCGGTGGATTTTAAGACCAGATGTCCTTTCATAACGTATGTCAGGCTAGGCCGCAGCCCGGTATAGCTCACTTCATCAGTGATCGTCATTGTTCCGGATGCCAGGGCATTCTGCGTTCCTGTGACGCCATCCTTTGCCTTCGTGTCAATGGCCGGAACATATACGGTCTGGTCATCCGCCTGGATATCCTCATGGTTTGCGATCTCACGACCGGCCCGCTCCAGGCGCTCAAACACTACCAGCTGCTTTCCTTCCAGGCCTGTGCCGTCAAAGGTAAAGGATAACTGGATCGAGCCGTTGCTCTCTGTAGGCCGAAATTCCAGCTCTGCAGTCACTTCTTTTCCGGCCACCACAAGCGCCTTTCCAGTCGCTTTATCCATCACTGTGCCATGCAGCGTATGGCTCTTACCGGCCTGCACGTTTTTGTAGGTCACAGTATCTACGATGGTGACGGTATCATCTGCTCTCGCTATCCCGGCGTCTGTCTCACTGTCGATAGCCCTGGTATCAATGCTTGGGAAATGGATCAGCTGGTGCTCGTCATCCAGGTCTTTGTGCTGGCCCACTGGCTTGTCCAGGTCAGACGCAAGATACAGTTCTTCGAATACGACTACATCCTTACCGGCAAGGTTGCTTGCATCAAAATCAAATTCGACCTCTTCGCTGCCATTGCCCATGCGGGCCGTGAACCTCTTCTCAGCTGTCACCGGCCTACCGGCAGGATCCAGCACCTGCTCTCCGGTTGCTTTATCCATGAGCGTTCCACGGATCACATAGTCCACGCCCTTTTTCAGGCCGGTGAACTCCACATTGTCGATGATGCAGGTGTTTTTGTCCGCCACTGCATAATGGCTGCCAGTCACCTCATCCCTGGCATTCGTCGCGATGTTGATCCCATGATTTTCAATATTTCCAAGGTTCACCGTCACCTTATCCCGCTTGATGGTCAGGGTTCCCTTATACATGTACATGCCCTTATTAGCTTCCCCCTCGAGTTCTTCGATCACGTAGGTATCATAAGGGAGGGCGCCCAGGCTGTCATCCGGCTCTGCAGTCACGCCGCCTGCGGTGATCCCAAACCACATGCCATCTGCAGCTCCACCGCCGTTGGTGTTTTCGGTGTGCTTGTTCCAGCTGCTCTCGGACGAGTAGTAACCGTTTTCATCTGTGGTAAATGTATGGCTCTCTCCGGTAGTGACGCTGGTAAGCCGGAACTGTACGTCCGCCATGGTTTCCTGATTGTCAGAATCGATCTTGCGCAGCTCGAAGTCTCCGCGGATCACCTGATCCTGGATGGCGTCGTCAGCCCCGGTCAGGTCAACGAGCACTCCGTTCTCCTCGATCTTAAAGTCGATCTCTGTGACACCGGATACAAGATATCCGTCCGGCGCTGCAGACTCTTTGATTCTGTAGGTTCCATAGGGCAGGACATCCTCTGCAGTCTGGGCAAGACCATTTTCATCAGTGGTAAGGGTCATGACGACCTCGTCCGTCTCGTATGTCTCTCCTTCCACGACCACAGGATTCGGGCTTGTATTGATGATATCAAGCTTTGCTCCTTCCAGCGTGGCTTTGCCCTGGGCTGTGGTGTCACCTGTCTCCAGGTCACGCTTCTGGACTTTCACGCCGCCTCGGATGAC
Organism: uncultured Lachnospiraceae bacterium; assembly: GCA_902463835.1. Taxonomy (GTDB): domain Bacteria; phylum Bacillota; class Clostridia; order Lachnospirales; family Lachnospiraceae; genus 14-2. The sequence continues at coordinate 5,589 of CABQGZ010000167.1, read as the reverse complement.
GGAATCGCTCACGGTAAACGTATTGCCGCCCTGTAACCGTACAAGACCACCTTCTTCCCGAATTTGAGCCACGTATAAGCCCTCAATCTTTTCTGTGCTTCCTGAAGCCTGCAGGTATGCACCTTCCAGCAGATATCCCTCTGGCGCTTTGGTCTCCTCAACCGTTATCGTCCCTAATGGCAACGTTGGATTTCCTGCCGGATCTCGATAAAAATCATTTCCTGACACCATATATGCATCACTATAAATTATCTGGTATCTTCCGTTAAACTCCTTTGTTTCAAATACCCATGTTTTTGTTGCATGTACTGGAATCGTATCTTTCGTGTAATATCCATCATAATAACGAATGGTGAACTGTGCTCCTGCCAAAGAGGCCGTCGCTTGTGATGCAGTTCCAGTATCCTTATCTATCTTCTGCAACGTAATAGCTGCCGGGTCATTCCCTGGCTCTTCCTTCACATTTAGTGTTGCTGTATTTCCACTTGTGACCGTAATGGAATAAACCTGTCCATCCAACAGATACCCCTTACTAGCTTTTGTTTCCTTCACATAATAAGTACCTGCATTTAGCTGGACTGTATTGGAATTTCCATTTGCATCTGTAGTGAATGTTCCTACTCGATTTGTGCAGTTCACATTGGAATAGATGCCATATTCCGCTCCTGCCAAAGAATAGCAATTGTTATTATTCGTGATGGATGGATTGGCTGATGTTTTACGCAATTTTGCGTAACCTGTAGGTTCGTAATAACCAAAGGCCATTGTCTGAGTAGGTTGACCTACATTAAACTCATATGCTTTGTAACCAGACGGCGAACCGCATTGTTCATCCCAGAAGCGAACGATTGCTTTTAATCCATCTACAGTTCCCTGGTCCACTGACTTGAATGCGTCATCACTGCCATACACGTAGGCGGCCATGACGTGGGTCCAGTATAACAACATATCCACGTCTTCTCGAGATATTGTATCAACTCGGTGATACAATCCTCCATCCTGACGGAATCCTGGACCACCGTATCCAAAATATAATACTTTGGCCAACAATTCATTATCAATGCTGTTCGCTAAATAAGTTCCACTATCCGGGTATTTTTTTGATGGCTGCACACAATACACTTCTGTGCCATCGCCAAGTGTAAACTCGTGTGTACGCCATCCGTTGTAGGTTACTCCTCTCCCAACTGTCAGGGATACCTCCATCGTCCCTGCAGCTGCCTTTACTGCTGGCATACCCCAGCCGCTGAAAGAAGTTGCGACTATGATAACTGCCAGCAAAAGTGAACAAATTCTTTTCCATATGTTTCTCATGTTTGATCTTTTCTCCTTTCTTTTTCGTCCACTCCACCCTAAAAAGGGCATAAAAAAAGACTGATTCATTCATCAATCTTTTAGGGTTCTGTTTGCACTTGTATTCCGATCCTCCTTCCCGGCGTACCGAAATCCGGTACGTTTATATCTATAAAAAAAGAACCCAATCTATTTTGATGGATTCTTTCTTTCCTGATTATTAAATTATCTATGGACTATTTTATTGCTCCACACCCTGAGCATTTGTAACCGATTACTTTCGTTTCTATCCAGGCAGGCTTATCAACTATCCATGTCTGCTCAGTTTCAGCAGCATGATGAATGGTATCCACAACAACTTTTCTAGAACTATATCCCTTTCCAGATTCACATTCTATGCAATGATTCCCGGCTTCGTCAGCTGTCATTGACATATGCCCACATCCGAGGCACACTAATCTATAGTCATATACACTTTCATCCCAAGCCTCTTTCACAACCTTTGTCTCATAGTGACCAGTAGCTTCATGCTGGATCGTCTGGGTCTGTTCTACCCAGGTATGGCTGTGTTCCTCTTTCACAGGCTCTGATGGCTTAGATGGCTGCTGATCCGCAGCACTCCCGGTGTTTCCTTTATTTCCGGTATCTGTTTTGTTGCCGGTGCTTCCTCCACTGCTGGTACTGCCAGTTTCTGTCTTACTGCTTGATGTACTCGTGCTACTGCTATTACCCTTATTACCGGTATCCGTTTTACTTCCTGCAGCATTGTTACCATTTTTCCCATTATCACCGGTTACTGTTTGATTCGTTCCGGAAGCTCCCTGGTTACCAGCTGAATTATTACTTGTTTTTTCATCGTTTCCAGTCTGATCTCCAGCGGTGTCGTCATCCTGATCGAATTCCTTACTGGATTTTTCATCCGATGTTCCAGCCTTCTTCTCTTCGCTTCCACAAGAGACTTCTTTTTCTTTATCAGCTGCCACAACCTGCTTATTATCTGCAGACTGGCTCTTGTCTTTGTCGGCAGCACCACAGGATGCTACGCAAGACAACACCATCATGGCTGCCAGAATCCATGCGATTCTCTTCTTCATAAGTACATCCCTCCTTCACTGGATGGTTCCTTTGCCTTCTTTCCTGATTATAGTATAGCACACCCCATTACGATAATCTAGTATACTTTAGTATACTTTACTATCACTTCTCGTACTCCTTCCTGGTGCATACCGTAATTCGTTATGCTACGTTTTAAATAGACTCCACGTCTTTACCTACTTCCTCCTGCATCGGTCAATTCCACTTTTCTTCCAGATATGGTTTAACTATTTCCATAATCTTCTCAGCTCTGTCCAACTGCTCTTCAGCCATTTCACGAGAGATAATTTCAAAATCATTATAATCTGCCTGTTCCCGAAGGCGATATGCTCTGTCCAGCATTTTGGAAAATGTTTTCTCAAATATTCCTTCTTTTACATACATCCTGTTGATATATGCTATCACCCCCGAATGTTTGCTTGCATCGAACCCATCCAAGGCCGTAATTGCCCGGAGTGTATGGAAAATAGCATAATACGAACGATTCACAGAGGATTTATAGCTTCTTGCGTTCATCAACAGTTTTGCATCACGCAGATCTTCACCGGCACGTGCAAAACGATATTTTGATAATTCCTTCATGCTGCCTTCCATAACGTGATCCCCTCCTGTTCCACATTCCTATAAAATGGCATGACCTTTACCCAATCACAAAAATGCTCGTACTCAATATCGATCACCGAAAATACCTTATCATACTTTAAATTCAGATCCACAATGAAATCAGATAGAATTTCTTCTACATCAGATTCCAACTTACCATGAACCAGCAGTGCCACATCTACATCTGATTCTTCCGTAGCCGTTCCCCTTGCAACGGAACCATACAGAATGATGCTTACAATCTGACCAGTCATAATCTTTAAGATTCCATTCACTAATTCTGATAACTCTTCCTTTAAAAACCCATTCAATCTCTCGTCCATCATTTTTCACTTCCTTTTTAATCCAATCACTATAGAGCCGCCTAAGTTCAAACATTTCAGATATTATTCTGTCGCGCCATTTCGTCTGACATATTAAGACCAACCAGAAGGGAGGTGCGTTTTATGCAGATATTATGTTTTTCATACATCAAAGCTGTGCAAAATAAACTCTTTTGCCTTTATATCCACTTATCAATTCGCCCAGATATTTGCCTGTTTTTAGGCCTTATCTGCGAACTGATACAGCTAGTATGCAATAATGTCATACTGGCATACATCAGCATTTTTTTATTCTGCTTTTAAGCAGCTGTGCCTCTGGTGCTACCACTGGAGGCACTACCTTGTTTTTCAGTATGAACATTGTTATTTTGCCAGACTATCCTGTTCTTCTTTTTTCTGTATCAGCTCCGCATATTTTAATAGCCTGTTATATGCATTCTTGCGGTCTGCAGTCACCATAAGAGGCATACCATTCTCTTTCACACTCTGGACTGCAAAGATCCGCACCGCTTCTGCGAAAGACGTTCCTAGCTCCCGATATAACTTTTCCACCGTTTCCTTTAACTCCGCATCCATGCGGACATGCAATACTGCTTCCTTTGCCATATACAACTCTCCTCTGTATCACGAATGTAACACATTTAAAGAAATATGTCAATATCCGTGCTTTAAATTATCAGGCATCGGACCGCTTTCTTGCGCTTTCTTCCGCCGCCTTGCCTCCCGCCGCCTTTCATTCGCACTATCCAACATTGCTCTGTATGCTTCCAGATCGTTCTCCTTCATCATCCTGCGGTTCTCCCGCAGCTTCTGGTTCCGCCTGTCAAGCTTACTCCTGTACGCTTCCGGATCTTCCTCCTTCTGGATACGCTGCGCCTCTCTACGGTTCCGATTCTGCCTGTCAAGCTCCTTCCTGTAGGCTTCCGGATCTTCCTCCTTCATGACACGGCGCCGCTCACGTCTCCTCTGGTTTGCCCTGTCCTGGATCTCCCGGTTCTTTTCCGGATGTTCTTCCAGCCACTTCCGCTGATAATCCCGGTGATATATCAGATAACGTTCTTTATTTTCTGCTTTCCACCTCCGCTGCCGCTCCCGGATCCGTTCCTTATTCTCAATATAATAAATCCTATTTTGCTCCAGGATCCGCCCCCTGTTTTTCTCCCTGTAGATCTTTTTACGGGCACTCAGTTCGTCCTTGTGCCTGCCATAATACCTTTTCTGGATCATACGGCGATATGCATCATATTCCGAGTAATCATCCGGAAGGATACAGTCGGGATGCTGGCAATGCAGGCAGTCCCCGCCGCAGGGGAGAGGTACAGCCGCCCTGCGTTCCCCAAGAGGTTTTACTCCCTGGGCACGCCTTTTCTTCTCACTTTTCTTTTGGATCTCTTCCCGGTGATCCTGATAGTACCTCCTCTGTCTTTCCTGGTTGTATTCTCTCCGTTTTTCCGCATCCCCCCAGAGCCGGTTATAATACTCATACTTTCTCTTATGCTCCAGCCGGTGCTCCCTTCTTGCCGCATCCCTGGCCAGTTCAAAGCGTATTTCTTCTAAGAAGCTTCTCTTTGATACAACAAGCTTGGCAACATATATGGGGTTATTTTTCCGGTCTTCCAGTATCATAGAACAGCCTGCAAACGTGCAGCTTGGGCAGTCACGTATGCATACGCTTGTCTCCTCCCGATATCCCTTCATCTTTTTGCAGATATGACCCAGCGGACATATGTCTACATAATTTTTGCAGCATTCATATTGTTTCTTGTGGCAAATGCCTCTTCCCATACAAACACCTGACCTATCTTATTTGATATAGATCGTGTGGGCCGTCTCGATCCGGATCCCTCTGTCAATTCCAATGTACCAATTGACAACAGGGCTGGTCTGAAAACGCTGGTCGCCGATCCGGATAACCACCGGCTGCCCGATGACCGGTTCTCTGGTCAATAGCTCGTCGATTCTTTTCTGTTTCTTTATCATGATCTCCTCCTTCTCCGGCCCAGAGCCGGTGTTGAACAGGTAACAGGTATTAACTTCCTATGCTACGCACCAGATTTTGGCGCATGGCATAAAAAAATCAGGCGGCAGTTAAAAGACTGCTTCCTGATTTTCCCTGTCTGCATATTTTGCTGATTATAGTATAACAGATGCCGCTACGATAATCTACTATACTTTAGTATACTTTACTATACCCTAGTATACTTTACTATACTTTAGTATACTTTACTATCACCTCTCGTGGCCTGCCTGGCCCATACCGGATCTCAGCTCAGAC
>CABQGZ010000166.1 GCA_902463835.1 uncultured Lachnospiraceae bacterium | reverse complement strand
ATACCTGGAATGTCCGGGCTTTACACTGGGTTGTTACTATTTTATGGCCCATATGAATGAATATTTTGACGACCGGAAAAAGGCGGTCATCGCCCGGTATACGCCTCTTACCGTTGAGGAGCTGAATCAGGGGGCCTTTGACGTGAACTGGTTTACGGAAGCCTATGAGCAGCTGGGGGAGAGCAATTTTGACAAGCTCTACGATGCTGCAAAGTATATTTCCGACGGTGGCAAGCATGCCCGGGCAAGAAAATACGCGGATGCAGCCCTGGGAAGGGTGAGTGAGCAGCAGTTGGAGGAAGTCATCAGGGAAAAACGCAATAAGGATCTGCTGATGAGCTATGGTCTGATACCCTTTGACGGAAAAGCGCAGCTGATCCATCGGTACGAATTCATTCAGCAGTTCCAGAAGGAGAGCCGGCAGTTTGGCGCCCAGCGGCGGGCCAGCGAGTCGGCGGCGGCCGATATGGCCCTTCGGAATCTGTCCATGAAGGCGGGCTACGAGGATGTGACAAGGCTGACCCTAGCCATGGAGACGGAGCTGGTGAAGACATATCAGAGCTTCTTCGCATGGCAGCAGGTGGGTGACTGCCGGATCCGGCTTGCGGTGGACCAGCTTGGGAACAACGAGATTCTCTGTGAGAAGAACGGGAAGGCGTTAAAAGCTGTTCCGGCTGCGTTGAAAAAGGATGAGACCGTAGTTCAGCTGAAGGAGCTCCAGCGGAAGCTGAAGGAGCAGTACGCCAGAACCGTGAAGATGTTTGAGAATGCCATGGAGACGGGAGAGTACTTTTATCTGGAGGAACTGGTGAACCTCTTTGACAATCCTGTGACAGCGGCGGTGGTGGGAGCGCTGGTGTTTGTGACGGAGGATAGGAAGACGTTCGGTTTTCCTGTCAGAATGGAAGATTCAGTGGAAGCGCAGGGGGATGTCAATGAAGGCTCATTGGCGGAAAGGCATGGTGATGTAGTAGGGCTTCTGGCAGCAGCCTGCAGCCTGCAGCCTCTGCCTCTGGATACACGTCTTCGCGCCGCCCACGCCTTCGACCTGTATCAGGCGGGAATCTGGCACGGTTACCAGGAGTATTTTTACCGGAGAGCCCAGGAGGAGGGCATGAGAAAGCAGCCCTTCAAGCAGGTGTTCCGGGAGCTGTACGTGAAGCTGCCCGAGGAGCAGGACATGCTCCATTCCCTGATGTTTGCGGGCAATCAGATTCAGCCTAAGAAGACCGTGGCCTGCCTGAAGGGGCGCAGATGGGTGGCGGATTATGAGGAGGGGCTGCAGAAGATCTATTACAAGCAGGATATCGTAGCCCGGATCTATGCCCTGGCGGACTGGTTCTCCCCCAGCGATATAGAGGAGCCCACCCTGGAGTGGGTGGAATTCTCCGACCGGAAGACGAATGAGCCCATGGCCATAAAGGATGTGCCGGGTATCATCTATTCGGAGGTTATGCGGGATGTGGATCTTGCGGTCAGCGTGGCCCATGCAGGCGGTGTGGATCCGGAGACCAGCCACTCCACCATAGAGATGCGCAAGGTGATCGTAGCTTTCAATCTGCCGCTGTTCGGACTTTCGAATGTGGAGCTTACCGGCAATCATGCGATTGTGACCGGCAAGCTGGGCAGATACAGCATTCACCTGGGAAGCGGCGTGATCCATCAGTTGGGCGGCCATCAGATCCACGTGCTTCCGGTTCACTCCCAGAGCCGTGGCAAGCTGTTTTTGCCCTTTGTGGATGAGGATCCCAAGACCGCGGAGATCATGTCCAAGATCGTGCTGTTTGCCCGGGATGAGAAGATCAAGGATCCTTATATATTGGAACAGATAAGTAAGAATAAATAGTGATTCATTTGTAGGAGGATGACTGAGAAGTCGTTCTCCTATTTCTTTTGCATGCAACAAAATGTAACTATCTGGAAATCTTCTGTTATTGAAATGAAAGGAACATTATGATTCAATAAAATCAACAATTAATATAGTGACAGGCCCATGGAGAGGGAAACATGACAAATCATGAATTGAGGCAGCTAAACAGGGCTGAGCTGTTGGAACTTCTCTTGACGGAGAGCAGAGAGAATGACAGACTTCGAAGGGAACTGAGAGAAACGAAGGAGGAACTGGCCAGCCGGAGGATTGAGATTGCCAATGCAGGTTCCATTGCTGAGGCCGCTCTGCAGCTGAACGGTGTGTTTCAAGCGGCAGAACAGGCAGCACAGCAGTATCTGGAGAATGTGCGGCGTCTTACAGAGGAAAAGCAGAATGAGGAAGAGGCGGGATGAGGAAGAAAAGGATTCTGGGAATGCCCACTACGAGTCAGCTGGAGGATGAACTAAAACGGGAAAAATACAGACGCCGGTATCATGCGGTTCTGCATAGCACCGTATATACGTTGGTAACGGTGGCTGCGGCAGTGATCCTTGTGGCTACATTGTGGATGCCGGTACTTCGCATATATGGCAACTCTATGTCACCCACTTTGCAGGATGGGGAGATTATTTTCACGGTGAAGAGTTCGCATTTTGAACAAGGTGATATTGTTGCGTTTTATTACAACAATAAGATTCTGGTAAAGCGGATCATCGGAGAGGCAGGAGACTGGATCGATGTGGATGCGGATGGTACGGTTTATGTCAATGAAGTGAGATTGGAGGAACCGTATCTGACGGAGAAGTCTCTGGGAGACTGCGATATCGAGTTACCTTATCAGGTGCCGGATGGAAAGATTTTTGTTATGGGCGATCATCGTGCCACATCGGTTGACTCAAGAAGCACTACAGTGGGCTGTGTGGCGCAGGAGCAGATTGTTGGCAGAATCATATTCCGAATCTGGCCGCTGAACCGATTGGGCGGCTTGGAATAAGGGGAGGTGTTTGCTGTGCGAAAATTATTATCGGAAGCGACAGAATTTTTGGCAGAGAGGCATAGGAAGCGAGTATGGAAAAGAATTGTCGTCGTGCTGGCCTGCGTGGTAGTATTTTGCACTACCTATGTTCTGATATTGCCTGCAATTACCATGGAGGATACCATGCGCAGTGCAGGTGAATCTGACAAAATGTCAGAGGATGATGCAGAGCGTGAGGACGGAGCGCTGTTGGGAGCAGCCGGTAAGCTTCAGGCCCTGGCATATGACAGCAGTAAAAAAATGATTCATCTGGTATCTGAGACGGCAGACTATAATGCAGGTAGAATGCCTGTATTTGGTCAAAACGTGCAGCTCGAGCAGGGTGTGCACTACACGATTTCCTATAAATATAAATTTATCAATGGCAATATGGCCAATCCGGGCAGTAGTGACGGAACGGTGTGGCTGAGAATAAGAAGTGAACTTGGGAATGGGTGGGAAACCTATTTTTCGAGCCATTTAGAAAGTTCCAATGAATGGACATCTCGTTTTGAGACAATCCGGACAGATGAAAACAGCTGCTCTTCAAGCTACACTTTTACCTGGAATCGTGCGAGTGGAACCTATGGTGTCGGTTTTATGTTTTATTGGCCTACAGAGATGTACCTTTCAGATTTTACATTATATAAGACAGAGGATCCGGAGAAAACCAATTTGTTGCCTGCAGCGGGCAATACGGATTCTCTGGAGGGATGGCGGTCTGAGTGGAATACGCCAGGAGCTGCTTCCACGACTTATGTGTGCAGCCATCAGGATACGGAACACTATACAGTGTCCTTGATAGCAGCAGATTCTTCAATACTGCCGGATGACAACGCTTACGTTCATAAGTTTTCTGTCACAAGGATTACAGATGGTGTAGGTCCCTGGGATAGTACAGAAGGCGCTGGCAATGATACCGGTGACAGCAACAAAATTGTACGAACCTTCGATTCCGTAGTATATGAATTTGAAGTAGAGATGAGCCAGCGAGTGAAACCTCTTACAGAAGCGAGAGTAAAGCTGGAGTTTGTATTGCCTCTGACAGAAGAACAGGCGGTTTTTGATCAGACGGCTATGGCGTGGATGGACATCACGAAGGGCTATGAGCCGAAGCTGACGAAAGAAACGCGTGTGATTGATGGAACACAGGTGGAGTGTCAGGTATTGACCTGCTACAAGTATCTGAGCTCTGCAAGTACAACGGTTGTTCCGGGGACATTTGGAGAATCGGTAGTGGTGAATGTAAAAAGTATGAAGAACGGTGAGAGCTTCGCACCGGTTTTTTACGCCGCCATGCTTGGAAACACCTGGAGCGGAGGCTGTGAAACGCACCGGGAGGAGAAAAAAGAGTGCAGACCGAATACTGTTACCGTGTCGGCTGCCCCAAAGTATAATATTCAGATAGCGGGAGAAGCGTCTTATAAGGACACCTTTGATTTTGATACCGGGAGTGAGACGGCAGGGAATTATGGCAAGGGAAAGATTGCCGGTCGCGTGATGAAACTGGGGATAACACTTCAGCTGTACAATGATAGTGCCCAAAAAGGCATAAAGGGGATCGAGCTGCCGGATGGCAGTCCTATTACCTTTGATCTGAAGGTATCGACAGAGTATCGGCCATATGAACCACCTGAAGATTTCCAAGATCAGGCAGCATTGATCAACGAGAAGTATTGTCCATTGCTGTGGAGCTGTGATGGAAATGCCAAAACGTCATATGGAGGAACCAACAGTGATGGCAGAGCGATATACAATGAAGCGGGATGCGCCGGTCTGGCTCCATATAATAAAAAGGATGATAACAACAAGAGCGAATATACCTGCTGGGATGGCGGAAACTGGTCGGCGAAACAAACGGGAGATATTATTCAGGTAGAGGTATCCGGATATCAGTTGAACGTAGATGCCATGCCCATACAAAATGCCGATATCGGAGAAAAAAGGTATGGAGCGGATTGGGGAATCGGTTGTTTTTCGGCCGGTGAAGTGTGGATTGTACAGCCTTTTAATGAAATGAGCAGCAGCAATATGGATCCCCGGGAATTCGATATTGTAAAGGCGTATGGACAGGGAAGCTTCGCTACTACGGTAAGTGATATAAATATGAAAGTGCAGACAGTCAGCGGGAGTGTGAAGCAGGATCAACCTGGTACAAATAATGCCCAGACGGTGCAAAACGACGACCGCGTGTCTGATACATTGGCGCTGCTATTGGAGGGGCGGATGGCGAATCGTGTGCGGTATGCACATGTAGATAGTCCGGAATGGGGCGGTGTAGGAGTGGATAATAATCGTGATGGCAAAGACTCCGCATCACTTGGAACAGAGATGTGTCTGGTGGGAGGAGTATCTTCCGACCCTGAGAAAGAAGAAGAAAACAGGCTTTACTGGGCAACGAATCTGATGAAGTTCTATGCGGATGCCTTTGAACTTGAGGAAGAGTCGGTCAAGCCGTTGGATGCAGCTGCCAGGGAACATATTAAGCTGCATGCATTTTATGCTGTAAAGAAGGATGGAAGTGACTGGAAAGATGATGAGGAAATGCAGAGCACTTATGAGGATAATCTGGAATTTTACGCACATCTGTCAGACATCCCGGAAGGTAAGAAATGTGTTGGGGTGCTTTGGTGCTTTCAAGGACCGGGGCAACGTGTTGCGGAAGAACGATATTTTTATGGCTATATCAAGGCTCGTATACGGAATGACAGGAACCTGGTGAATCAGACGTATATGCTGGTCTCCACTTCACGTGTGTGGACAAAAGCAATGTTTAAACGTGCAGGAATGGATTTGGATCATATACCAGACTGGACGGACAAGAATACTACGCTTGCTGATTTTCCAAAAGAGCATTATAAGAGTGGAAATCTGAGTGAGGCGGATTGCTATACAAAAGAAACGTATGCAGAGGATGGCAGCGGTGCGCTGGGCACACATAATTCGGATTGGTGGATATTGGGAGATACGTTGCTTATCATTGACTACAAGGCAGGCATTACGAAGAAGCTTGCGCAGACAAGCGGTTCGAATGTGGAAAAAGATACATACAACCTGGATGCGGAACAGCGTGTGGTTGATTTCATCTTGCAGCCGAGAACCTACTACGACAATGTTATCGACAGCCATAAAAAAACAACCGTTACGATTATAGACACGCTGCCGCAGTATCTGACTTATCGGGCAGGTTCCAGTTACTTTGGCGGAACTTATGAACAGACAGCTCCAAATGGAGGAACGCAGGGAAATGTGGACGGCGGCATTTTGCGGGAACCGGACAGCATTCAAAATAATGAAGATGGGACGCAGACTCTCACCTGGGTGATTCCGGACGTGGAGGTGGCGCAGGAAATACCGCCTATATATTATTCAGCCAATATAGGAAATAAAGGTGATCCGGCTGCAGATGTACCGTCCGGTACTACAAATCGGATTAATAAGGTGCGCATCACGGCGACAGATGATCGAAGAGAACCCAACATATATAATGGGAATTATGCGGAGGTAGGGATTAATCTGGTTCGCGGCAGCGCGAGTTCCTATGGAAAATATACAAAGCAAAGCGTTGTAGAGGCGGATGGAAAGCTGGAATATGTTGTCTATTTTAATAATAATGCTTCTACAGCATCAGATGTAGTACTGATGGATACCATGCCTTACAGTGGTTTGCGCGGCAGTCTTTTTAAAGGAGACTATACCGTGAGCGGGTGGAAATTAGATACTACAAAATGTGACAAGAATAAGTTGTTCGTATACTATACATTCGATTCAGAATATAAGGAGGCGACGATTGGCAGTCTTGGAGGAAACGAGGCGGCAAGGAAAATAATCGAAGGGAACTGGCAGAAGGCTGCGATAGGAACAGACGGATCAGTTACAGATACAAGGATAATTGGTAAAAGACCGATAGCGTGGGCGATGCTGGGCAGTCTGGATTCCCATCAAAACATACAAGTGGAACTGCAGATGCAGCTGATCCCGGGAACTTCCGAGGAAGGCAGTGAAATAACAAATAATCGCTATGTGAATATGCTTTCTTCCGGGAACACAACCACAACAACAGAGACATCCACGGTGAACCGTACCCTGGAAGGATTGACCTGGTTGGATAAGAATTATAATGGAATTCAAGATGCAGATGAAATGGTGGAACAGGGGTTACTTTCCGGTGTAAAGGTCTCTCTGTGGAAATTGAAGGAAGGCTGTACCGGGGAGCATGAAGCGGATTATGAACCCTTCCATTACCAGGATGATCCCGATAGAAAAGAAGTTGTAATTGAAACCGGACAATTGGTCAGTGTCCGGGCGGAGGATGGAAATACGGCGGTGGACTATAAGGATGCGCAGGGAAACATCCAGAAGGGCCGTTACAAGTTCATAGATCTGCCCCCCGGAACTTACGCAGTGAAGTTCACGGATGGAGACAATACGCAGATATCTCCTTTCATAGCTTCGCCTCAGAAC
>CABQGZ010000165.1 GCA_902463835.1 uncultured Lachnospiraceae bacterium | reverse complement strand
CACATCCTCCGCCTCTCCGATCACCACCTCGTCGGTGTCCGGTCGGATCTCGGTCACAAAGACAGGATGTCCCATGGCCAGGCCCAGGCCCTTCCGCTGCCCCACTGTATAATGGGTGATGCCCTTGTGGCGTCCCAGCACCCTGCCGTCCGCCGTCACAAAGTTCCCCTCCGGGGGCACTTTTCCGCCGGTCTCCCGCTCGATAAAGCCTGCGTAATCCTGATCCGGAATAAAACAGATCTCCTGGCTGTCCGGCTTGTGGGCAGTCCGTATTCTGATCTTCTGTGCGATGGCGCGTATCTCATCCTTGGTATATTCGCCCACCGGCATCAGCGTGTGCGCCAGCTGATACTGGGTCAGGTTGTACAAAGCATAGGTCTGGTCTTTGGCCTCCGTGGCCGATTTCTTCAGAGTATATCTGCCGTTTGGAAGCTGAACCACTCTGGCATAATGCCCGGTGGCGATGTAGTCCGCCCCAATGTCCATACTCCGCTTTAACAGCGATTCCCACTTCACATATCGGTTACATGCAATGCAGGGATTGGGAGTTCTGCCCTTTTGATACTCTGACACAAAATAGTCCATGACCTGCTCCTTGAATTCCTTCTTAAAGTTCATCACATAGTATGGAATCTCAAGAGCAGCCGCCACCCGCCTGGCGTCATCCACCGCACTCAACCCACAGCAGCCGCCGTTCTCCTCCTGGACATTCTCTTCCTCATCCTGCCAGATCTGCATGGTTACGCCGATAACGTCGTACCCCTGCTCCTTCAGAAGATATGCCGCCACCGAGGAGTCCACGCCGCCGGACATGCCTACTACTACCTTTTTTCTATTCATAATCAGTAATCTTCTTCCTCTTCCTCTTCACTGATATCCGTCTTGGGCTTCGTGAGACCTTCGATCTTGATACCGTTCTTCTCGGCATAATCCCACAGGGCCGCATGGATGGCCTCCTCGGCCAGAAGGGAGCAGTGCACCTTCACGGGTGGAAGTCCGTCCAGGGCTTCCATCACCGCTTTGTTTGTCACCTCCAGCGCTTCCTGGATTGTCTTCCCCTTCACCAGCTCCGTGGCCATGCTGCTGGTAGCCACAGCCGCACCGCAGCCAAAGGTCTTGAATTTTACATCCTGGATAATGCCATCATCGTCAATATCCAAAAACATCCGCATAATGTCGCCGCACTTGGCATTTCCTACTGTTCCTACGCCGCTGGCGTTCTCAATCTCGCCCATATTCCTGGGGTTCTTAAAATGGTCCATTACTTTTTCGCTATACATGATCATTCCTCCTGCACATATCTTCCTGCCATATATCTGAGACAGCAGTTCCTAATTCTTCTTCATGAAATCCTCATACAATGGCGACATCTCTCGCAGCTGCGCCACGATCCGCTTCACCGATTCGATGGTGTAATCAATATCCTCCCTGGTGGTACCTGCTCCAAGGGTCAGCCGCAGAGAGCCGTGGGCGATCTCGTGAGGCAGTCCGATGGCCAGAAGCACATGGGAGGGATCCAGGGAGCCCGAGGTGCAGGCAGACCCGGAGGATCCGCAGATGCCTTCCATATCCAGCATGATCAGCAGGGATTCTCCCTCGATAAACTGGAAACAGAAGTTGGCGTTGTTGGGCAGCCGGCTTGTTCTTGACCCGTTGACTCTGGTAAAAGGAATCTCCTTCAACACTCTGGCCAGCAGATAATCCCGCAGCTCCTGTTCTCTGGCGGTGCGCTCCTCCATGGTGGAAAGCGCCAGCTCCACCGCTTTTCCAAAGCCTACGATTCCAGGCACATTCTCGGTGCCCGCACGGCGCTTCCGCTCCTGAGCCCCGCCGTGAACGAAGGAACGGATCTTTACGCCCTTGCGGATGTATAAGAATCCGATGCCCTTTGGCCCGTTCAGCTTATGCCCGCTGGCGGAAAGCATATCGATATGAAGCGCCTCCACATCGATGGGCACCTGGCCAAAAGCCTGTACTGCATCCGTATGGAACAGGATTCCGTGCTCCTTCGCAAGCCTTCCGATCTCCTCGATCGGCTCGATGGTTCCGATCTCGTTGTTGGCAAACATGATGGAAATCAGTATGGTAGTGGGCCGGATTGCTGCCTTCAGCTGATCAAGGCGCACAATGCCATGTTCATCCACATCCAGATAAGTGACCTCAAAGCCGTTCTTCTCCAGATACTCGCAGGTATGCAGAATGGCGTGATGCTCGATTTTTGATGTGATAATGTGGTTTCCCTTGTCCCTATAAGCCTCCGCCGTAGCCTTTAACGCCCAGTTGTCAGACTCGCTTCCGCCAGCGGTAAAATAGATCTCATTCTCCTGGGCGCCGATGGCATTCGCTATGGTCTCTCTGCTCTTCGCAATGGCTTCCTTGCTCTTTGCGCCGAATTCGTAGACGCTGGAAGCATTGCCATAGTACTCGCCGAAGTAGGGAAGCATTGCCTCCACAACCTCAGGCGCCGTCCTGGTGGTTGCCGCATTGTCAAGATAAATTAATTTTTTCATCTCTTCTTCACCTCTATACTCTATATTGATTTACTTTCCTTCACAAGTTCACCGATAAAAATGCTGTCTACGGTGTTGTTGATGCTGTCGTTGATTCGTTTCCAGACGATCCGGCTCACACAGGTTCCGGAACCGTTGCAGTGACTTTCCGTGCCTTCTCCAAGTCCCGCGCATTCCACAGGAGTCAGGTCTCCCTCCAGTGCTCTGAGCACATCCCCCCCAGAATTCTCCTCCTCGGCCTTCGCCAGCCGGTATCCGCCATTGACGCCGCGGACACTCTCCACAAGCTTCGCCTTCTTAAGCTTCGCCATAAGCTGCTCTAAGTAATTCAGGGATATCTCCTGGCGGGCAGCGATGCTGGTCAATGAAACCGGTTCTTCCTCACCGTATACAGCCAGGTCAATGAACGCCCGAAGGCCATATCTTCCTTTGGTTGATAATTTCATAACCTCACCTCTTGAATCCCGAGTATTTTAGTCGGGTATTAATCCTCTTGCATAATACCACGTGAAAAGAGTTCTGTCAATAGGATTATGTTCATATATTGGAAAGGAAATAGAGCAAGGGAGTTTCATACATTGAAAAAAACACCTTTATCAAAACATCCGCTTGTAACCGGAACGATCCTGCTGACTTCGGCTGGACTTCTCTCCCGGTTGATCGGTTTTTTCTATAGAATATTCCTGTCGCACACGATCGGTGCGGAAGGGCTTGGAATTTATCAGTTGATATTTCCCATTTACGCAATGACATTTTCCCTCACCGTGGCAGGAATACAGAGTTCCATATCGAAATTTGTGGCAGAAGCGGCAGCTAAGGGCGCCGCCGGCACCATGGACACAGGAAGAACCAGTTTTCATAAAAGCCGCATTCCTCACACGGAGCGCAGCGATACCAGGCTGCTTCCGGATAGCTTCACCTATCTGTACGTAGGGCTGTTCCTGTCACTTCTTTTATCCTTTTTGTGTATGATCGTTCTATACCGGTATGCCGACGTGCTGGCTGTGCGTGTCCTGGAGGAACCCCGTTGTACGCCGCTGCTTCAGATTCTGTCTCTGACTATTCCCTTCGGTGCGATACACTCCTGCATCAACGGATATTATTACGGACTGCAAAAAACTGCCGTTCCGGCCGGTTCCCAGCTGCTGGAGCAGCTGGCAAGAGTGGGCGGCGTCTATGTGCTCTATCGGATCGCCACGTCTCAGGGTCAGCCGGTCACCATACATATGGCAGTGTGGGGACTTGTGATCGGAGAGATTGCCTCCGTTCTGTACAGTGTCAGCTTTACCCGCTTTCGAAAGGGCTGTCACGGCTATACAAAAGCCCTGGCCCAGATCTCTGTCATGGCGCTCCCGCTGACGGCCAACCGGGTCTTCATCAACCTGTTTCAGAGCGTGGAAGCCATCATGATCCCGGGGAAGCTGAAGGATTTTGGCTATCTGCCCCAGGAAGCCTTGAGTGTCTACGGCGTTTTGACCGGAATGGCTATGCCCATGGTGCTCTTTCCCTCGGCTATCACCAACTCCGTCTCGGTCATGCTGCTGCCCGCCATATCCGAGGCACAGGCCAAGAATGACAGGGAATATGTGAGAAAGGCCATACGCAAGAGCTGTTTTTACTGCATTACCCTGGGCCTTTCCTGCACCCTGGGCTTCCTGCTGGTGGGACGCCCGCTGGGGCAGCTTGTATTCGCCAACCAACTGGCCGGAACCTTCATTGTGACCTTCGCCTGGATCTGCCCCTTTCTGTATCTGACTACCACCCTATCCTCCATCATCAACGGTCTGGGCAAGACAGGCGCAACCTTCCTGCTGAATCTGGCTGGCTCCGGCATCCGGATTCTGGCGGTGGTTGTCTTTATTCCCATCTTCGGAATCCGCGCTTATATGATCGGTATGCTGGTGAGCCATCTTGCAGTCTCCGGGGCGGCGCTGCTTGTGCTGAAAAGGATGGATTGGCAGGTCTGATGGCTATAATGCTTACAAATGGATTGAAAAGAAAAACAGTCCCAAAGTCGGGACTGTTTTCTTTTCTGCTATATAAAAGGACTATTTGTTTCATATTCCTTCTTTTTCACAATACTTCCACAGAAGCGTTACTCCGCATACCCATTCGGGTTATTGCTCTGCCACCGCCAGGAATCCGCGCACATCCGCTCAATGCCGAACTCCGCTTCCCAGCCCAGCTCTTCCTTCGCCTTTGCGGCATCCGCGTAGCAGGTTGCAATATCGCCAGGTCTTCTCGGCTTGATGGCATAAGGAATGGTCTTGCCGCAGGCCTTCTCAAAGGCATGCAGTACCTGGAGCACGCTGTAGCCGTTGCCGGTTCCCAGGTTATACACGTTGACGCCTGATTTGTCTTCAATCTTCTTCAATGCCTTCACATGGCCCTTTGCCAGATCCACCACGTGGATATAATCGCGCACACCAGTTCCATCCACGGTATCGTAATCGTCACCGAAGACGCCAAGACACTCTAATTTTCCAACAGCAACCTGTGCGATATAGGGCAGCAGATTGTTGGGGATTCCCTTGGGATCTTCTCCGATCAGACCGCTCTCATGGGCTCCGATGGGATTGAAATACCGCAGCAGTACCACATTCCACTCCGGATCCGCCACATTTAAGTCGGTCAGGATCTGCTCCAGCATGGACTTGGTCTGTCCATAGGGATTGGTAATCTTTCCTTTGGGACATTCCTCCGTGATCGGGATGAACGCCGGATCTCCGTACACCGTGGCGGAGGAGCTGAAGATAATATTCTTCACATTGTGGGCGCGCATCACATCACACAGAAGCAGCGTGCCGGTGATATTGTTATGGTAATATTCCAACGGCTTGGCCACGGACTCGCCCACCGCCTTCAAGCCTGCGAAATGAATGACGCAGTCAATGCTCTCCTTCTCAAAAATCTCATTCATTCCTTCTTTATCCAATAAGTCCACCTTGTAAAATGGAACCTGTTTTCCTGTAATCTGTGCCACCCGCTCCAGCGATTTTTCGCTGGAATTGCAGAGGTTATCCAATACCACCACATCATAGCCCGCATGGAGCAGTTCAATGCATGTGTGGCTTCCGATATATCCGGCACCGCCTGTTACTAAAATAGCCATATGTTTATTCCTCCTGATCTGTAAAATAATTGTCCTTCTTGATTCTAGCACAATCACTCTTTTCTTTCAACAGTGGATTTTAAAAAAACCGCCAAAGCAGTCTGGTTTTACTTCCATACCTGCTTTGGCGGTATCCTATAATACTTTCGCAAGAAAAGACTTCAATCTGTCACTCTGGGGGTGGTCGAAAAGCTCGGCTGGCGCCCCCTGCTCCACGATGCGTCCTCCGTCCATGAAGATCACGCGGCTGCCAACCTCCCGGGCAAAGCCCATCTCATGGGTCACAACCACCATGGTCATGCCTTCCCTGGCCAGGTTCTTCATAACCTCCAGCACTTCCCCCACCATCTCCGGGTCAAGGGCGGAAGTTGGCTCATCGAACAGCATAACCTCCGGATCCATACACAGGGCCCGCACAATGGCGATACGCTGCTTCTGACCGCCGGAGAGCTGACTTGGATAGGCGCCCGCTCTGTCCTTCAAGCCCACCCGATCCAAAAGTGCCAGCGCCTGTGCCTCCGCTTCCTCCTTCTTCTTCCCAAGAAGCTTCATGGGAGCGATGGTCATATTTTTTAAGATCGTCATATGGGGAAACAGATTAAAATGCTGAAACACCATGCCCATTTTCTGCCGGTGCAGATTGATATCCGCCGCCTTGTCGGTGATATCCATCCCCTCGAACTCGATGGTACCGGCAGTGGGCTGCTCCAACAGATTCAGGCAGCGTAAAAAAGTGGATTTTCCGCTGCCGGAGGGACCGATCACCACGACCACCTCGCCCCGTGTGATCTCTGCGTCAACACCGTCCAGCGCTTTGATCTCTTCCCCTTTGAAATACTTTTGCAGACCCGTCACCCGGATCAGGGAATCCCAACTTACCTCATTCTTAGTGGTCACTGTTTCTCAGCCTCCTCTCCAGTTTGCCCACCAGCCATGTGAAGAACATGACCATGACAAGATAGATCAATGCCACCGCGATCAACGGCATAAAGGCGGAGAAGGTCACGCCGCGGATCATATTGCCCGCCCGGGTCAGATCCACAACCGCCACATAGCCTGCCACGGAGGTCTCCTTCAGCAAAACGATGAACTCGTTGGCCAGAGCCGGCAGCACATTTTTCAATGCCTGCGGAATCACAATATACACCATGGTCTGTACATAATTAAATCCCAGGGAACGCCCCGCTTCCATCTGGCCGGAATCGATGGACATAATGCCGCTTCGGATAATCTCCGCCACATACGCGCCGGAGTTGATTCCAAAGGCCAGAATACAGATCAACATTTTATTGTTTGAAGACGCAAAAATAATATAGTAGCTGATCAACAGCTGTACCACCACCGGCGTACCGCGGATAATCGTGAGATATACCTTGCAGATCCAGTTACATACAGCCAGCACCCAACGCCCGAATCCGGGGCGCATGGTCTCCCTGTTTTTATCATAGCTGGAACGCACAAGCGCGATCACTACGCCGATGGCGATTCCCAGAAGAACCGCGAACAGCGTGATCTGCAGCGTTGCACCTAAGCCCTTCAACAGCAGCTTCCAGCGGGCTCCATCAATAAAATTAAGTATAAAATCGGCTTTCAGCTTGTCAAACCATGCCACAAGCCCGCCGCATATATTGTGAAAACAAACAGACATCATTTTAATCCCTCAAATTACTTTTCTTCCGCAGGAATGTACTTATCTACGATTTTCTTCAAAGTGCCGTCCTTCATCAGG
>CABQGZ010000164.1 GCA_902463835.1 uncultured Lachnospiraceae bacterium | reverse complement strand
TACTTCATCAACAAGACCTGCACCCGAATCCTGAATCTCACCAACGAGACAGTGTTAAACTACATTGGGAATTACGACTACTATATGGAAAAATGCAAGGAGCTGACTGAAATCTACGTAAAAAGCCAGCAATCCAACGGTGGCCAGACACAAATCGCACCAGTGGAGGAAAGCTCCACGAAGCTGGACTGGAAACAACAAAAAGAAAATCAGGCCCGAAAACGAAAGCAGGCCAATGAGCTAAAGAAGACAGAAGCCGCCATTGAAGAGATAGAACTGCGCATTGCCGAATTAGAGGAGGCCTTTGCCAATCCAGAGATCGCTACGAATTCCGCAAAGCTGGGGGAACTCCAGAAGGAGTACGATGCATTAAGACAACGGCAGGAGGCTTTATACGAAGCCTGGGAAGAGCTTATGGCAAGCCAGTAACGTCGCCTTTGTTATTTTTTTCACACATTGACATATCCCCAAACATTTTATATAATATCTTAAGGCGCAAGCCGCCCCTTAAGGAGGATATTAACGATGGAAAAAGAAATATCACAGGCAGTCATCCGACGCATGCCACGCTATTATAGATACTTGGGCGAACTCTTAGACGAGGGTGTGGAGCGCATTTCTTCCAATGAGCTCAGCATCCGTATGAAAGTGACGGCATCCCAGATTCGTCAGGATCTCAACAATTTTGGCGGTTTTGGACAACAGGGCTACGGCTACAATGTAAAATATCTATACGACGAGATTGGCAAGATCTTAGGCCTGGACCACCAGCATAACATTATCGTTGTGGGAGTGGGTAATCTGGGGCAAGCGCTTGCCAACTACGTAAAATTTGAAAAAAGAGGTTTTATGATCACTGGTCTCTTTGATGTGAACCCGGAATTACAGGGTATGTCGGTAAGAGGAATTGAGATTCATATGCTGGATGATCTGGAGGAGTTTGTACATAATAATAAGGTGGATATCGCAGCCCTTACGCTGCCAAAGGAAGCCGCCGATGGAGTAGCCAAACGCCTGGTGCAGCTTGGAATTGACGCAATCTGGAATTTTGCGCACCTGGATCTGGAGTTGCCGGAACATGTGGTAGTGGAGAATGTACATTTGTCAGACAGCTTAATGCAGCTATCCTACAATATCGTGAAGAAAGAACGGAAAGCAGAGAAGCAATGAGAATTCTTGTTGACAGTAAGACAATGAAAAAGTGCGACGCATGCACCATAGAGCGCTACAAGGTGCCGTCTATGGTGTTGATGGAACGGGCAGCCCTGGCGGTGGTTGAGGAGATCGAGCAGCAGAGGATTGACAGGCGCAGCTGCCTGGTGGTTTGCGGGCTGGGCAATAATGGGGGAGACGGTCTTGCCATTGCCAGAATGCTCTTTCAAAAAGGCAGCGATGTGACTGTGGTCTGTGAGATGAAAGAAGAGAAGGCTACAGAGCAGACACGCCTGCAGTACAATATATTAAAGCAATATGGAGTGAGGCTTGTGCCAGAGATCCCAGCGGAGACTTATACCCTTGTCATCGATGCGATCTTTGGCATTGGTTTGTCCCGGGAGATTCAAGGACATTGGAAAGCGGATATAGAGACTTTAAACAATATGTCCGGATACAAGTTAGCTGTAGATATTCCCTCTGGAGTCAACGCAGATAACGGACAAATTTTGGGCTGTGCATTTCAGGCTGACCGAACCGTCACCTTTGCCTATGAGAAGGAAGGACTTCTGCTGTATCCGGGATGTACCTGCGCAGGTATCACGGTAGTGAAGGATATTGGTGTTGATGAGCATAGCTTTCTGGATCAGCCCCCCACTTCATTTTCTTTTGAAAAAAGTGATCTGAACCGGCTGCCTGAGCGGAGTGCCTTTTCAAACAAGGGAACTTTCGGAAAGGTGCTTGTGATCGCGGGAAAATGCAACATGGCGGGGGCTGCTTACTTTAGCGGTAAGGCGGCCGCTCTGACGGGCTGTGGTCTGGTGAAGATCCTGACTGCGGAGGAGAACCGAGTGATACTGCAGCAGCTTTTGCCGGAGGCAATTCTGGATACCTGGAGCAGCGAAGAACCGGACGTTTTCTGGCATCGGCTGAGGGAGAATCTTTCCTGGGCGGATGCAGCGGTGATCGGGCCTGGACTTGGAACGGAAACGGAGGCCAGTCTGCTGGTGCACGGTGTACTTGCCATGGCAGATGTCCCTGTGGTATTGGATGCAGATGCCCTGAACATTCTCTCAAAAGAGCCGGAACTTCTACAGCAGTGCAGCAAAGACAGGGGGATGAATCATCCCTCATCGGCGGGGAGGGAATCCAGGCCGGCAGGAGATGGGAGTGCTCCTGTATACATTGTCACACCCCACATGGGTGAGATGGCGCGTCTGACAGGGAAGACCATTCCGGAACTCAAAAAAAATATGGTGGAGGCGGCAGAAGCTTTCGCAGCCAAACAGAATGTGATCTGCGTTTTGAAAGATGCGCGGACGGTGACAGCATTGCCGGAGGGCACCCACTATATCAATACCAGCGGCAATCAGGGCATGGCCACGGCGGGAGCCGGCGATGTGCTGACGGGGGTGATTGCAGGTCTGATCGCCCAGGGAATGAAGCCGGTGGAGGCAGCGCCCTTTGGCGTGTACTTACATGGTCTGGCTGGAGACGCAATGGTGAAGGAATGCGGCCATTACAGCATGACGGCGTCTGACATTCTGGAGGGGATCCGCAGAGTTACCAGGCGGGAAAGGATTTTGAATGATGAACAATTATAGCAGAGTATATGCAGCCATTGATCTGGATCATATACGGCATAATATAGAAGCGATAAAAAAGGTTATCCGAAAGGATACAAAGATCGTGGCGGTCATCAAGACAGACGGCTATGGCCATGGCGCTGTACCCATAGCAAAAGAGTTGGAGCCTATGAAGGAGGTCTGGGGGTATGCGGTAGCCACTGCAGAGGAAGGATATATTCTTCGCAGGAACGGTATGGAAAAGCCCATTCTTGTGCTGGGAGCCACCTTCCCGGAGCAGTATGAAGCGATGGCAAGGCAGGACATTCGTCCTAATGTATTTTCCATGAAGATGGCAAAGCAGATGTCACAGACTATGGAGCCTCTGGGACTTACCCTTAAGGTGCATGGGAAGATAGACACTGGTATGAGCAGACTGGGCTTTCCGGTGACAGAGGAGGCTGCGGATGAGATAGCACAGATCGGAGCCTTGCCGCATATCATATTGGAGGGGATTTTTACTCATTTTGCCAAGTCGGACGCCGCGGATAAGACCATGGCACGGGAGCAGAAGGACAGATTTGATCAGATGAGGGCGATGCTTGAGGCGCGCGGTGTGGAACCGGAGCTTTGCCATATATCCAACAGCGGCGGAATTGTAGATCTGCCCTGGGCCAACATGGATCTTGTGCGGGCGGGAATCATTCTCTATGGACTGTGGCCCTCGGACGAGGTGGCCAAGGAGTACATGGATCTTAGACCAGTACTCTCCTTAAAGAGTAGGATCGTATTTTTAAAGGAACTGGAGCCTGGGCGCACTATCAGCTACGGCGCTACCTACACGGTGCAGGAAAAGGCAAAAATAGCAACGGTGCCCGTCGGCTATGGGGACGGCTATCCAAGAAGCCTGTCCAACAAGGGCTATGTGCTGATCCGTGGACAGAAGGCGCCTATCTGCGGCCGCGTCTGTATGGATCAGTTCATGGTGGATGTGACTCATATTCCGGAAGTGCAGGAAGGCGACGAAGTGACCCTGGTGGGCAGGGATGGGGATGCAGCGATCACCATGGAAGAGCTGGGGGAGCTGTCCGGGCGATTTAACTATGAATTCGCCTGTGATCTTGGAAAGCGAATCCCCCGGGTCTACTATCGAAAGGGCGCTGTCTTGGAGACGAAGGATTATTTCGCGGAATAAGGAATGGTTCGTAATTTATAGAATACGCACGAAAAACATGCGAATAATAGGAACATATAAATTTTTGGAGTGTGTGACTATGATTATTCGAAGAGGAGATATTTTTTACGCAGATTTAAGACCGGTGCTGGGTTCAGAGCAGGGAGGTATCCGACCGGTACTGATTATACAGAACGATATTGGAAACAGACACAGCCCTACAGTTATCTGCGCAGCAGTGACATCCAAGATGAACAAGGCAAAGCTTCCGACTCATGTGGAACTGGATGCAGGACGGTATTCTTTAGTGAAGGATTCCGTAATCCTGCTGGAGCAGCTCCGCACCATCGACAAGATGCGCCTGAAAGACAAGGTGTGCCACCTGGATCCGGAAATCTTAAAAAAGGTGGATAAAGCGCTGGAGATAAGCTTAGAACTATATACATAAGCTTGACGAATCATAAAAAATTAGGTATACTGATTACGATTTATCTATATTACAAAAAAGGAGTTGTTTACTACATGGACGATGGCGGTAGTCCGCTGATAGGACTGATCGTATTTTTAGTGCTGCTTCTTCTGGATGCGGTGCTGTACGGATTTACAATGGCGTTGGAGAACCTGACCGACAGCCAGATTGACAAGAAAGCGGAGGAAGGAAACAAGAGAGCGCCGTGGCTAAGAAAGATCAAGGATATGCCTGACCGATATCTGCATGTCATTCAGATTCTGATGACGTTTGTCAGCATTATTGTGGGCGTGTACCAGAGCAGGCTCTACGGAAGATGGGTGATCAAAAGCTTCCTGGAGGCCGGGCAGCCGGTGTGGATCCACTTCCTGTGCTACGGGCTGGTGACGGTGCTGGCAGTATTTTTGCTGGTGTCCTTAGGGATACTGGCTCCGCAGAAGATCGCTGTGCGGAAAGCGGAAAAATGGGCTTTTCGGCTGGCAGGTCTGGTGCGCACTCTGGTGATTCTGTTTACACCCTTTGGATTTCTGGCGGAGAAGCTTTCCAATCTGGTGGTTCGCATCTGCGGTATGGATCCCAATGAGAATCTGGTGGATGTGACGGAGGAGGAGATTATCTCCATGGTAAATGAAGGGCACGAGCAGGGAGTCCTGCAGGCCAGCGAGATGGAGATGATCCACAATATCTTTGAATTTGACGACAAGGAAGCCAAAGATATTATGACCCATCGGAAGCACATGGTTGCTGTGGATGGCAGCTGGAAGCTGTCGGAAGCGCTGGAGTTTATGCTGGATAAGAATAATTCCAGATTCCCGGTATTTAAAGAAGATATTGACAATATCGTGGGAATCGTACATATCAAGGACGCCATGATGAAAAGCCGTGAGGAAGGGCTCCTGGAACAGTCTCTTTGGGAGATTCCGAATCTGATCCGTGAGGCCAAGTTCATTCCGGAGACCAGGAATATCAACAGCCTGTTTCAGACCATGCAGTCTCAGAAAAATCATATGGTGATCGTCGTGGATGAGTATGGACAGACGGCGGGGCTTGTGGCCATGGAGGATATCCTGGAGGAGATCGTGGGCAATATCCTGGATGAGTATGACGAGGAAGACACCATGATCATCGACCAGGGGGACGGCAGCTTCCTGATGAAGGGCATGGCGCCTCTGGAAGAAGTGTGCGAGATACTTGGTCTTACGTATGAACAGGAGGATTACGATACCTTAAACGGCTATCTGATCTCTCTGATTGATAAGATCCCCAGTGATCACGAGGTGTTTGAAATCACAGACAGGGGCTATTTATTCCAGGTACTGTCCGTGGAGAACAAGATGATCCAGACCGTCCGTGTAACGCCCCTTGCAGAAGATGCAAAGGCAGAAGAGGATTCTGCTTGTCAGTACTGAAAGATCGTGGTAGAATCGAGTGGAAGTGGCAGTTCAGCCCGCGCCATATCCCCGTTTTGATGGATATGGCTGAACTGTTGCAAAAGAAAAGAAATAGAAAAGAGGAAGAACTATGTCAGGACATTCCAAATTTGCCAACATCAAGCATAAGAAAGAGAGAAACGATGCGGCAAAAGGAAAAATATTTACCATTATCGGAAGAGAGATTGCGGTAGCAGTCAAGGAGGGCGGACCGGATCCGGCCAACAACAGCAGACTGCGTGACGTGATTGCCAAGGCCAAGGCCAGCAATATGCCAAATGACACCATCGACCGTGGTATCAAGAAAGCTGCTGGAGATGCCAATTCCGTCAATTACGAGTATGTATCCTATGAGGGCTATGGTCCCAGCGGAATCGCCATTATTGTAGATGCGCTGACGGACAACAAGAACCGTACTGCGGCCAACATCCGGAACGCTTTTACCAAGGGCAAAGGAAATGTTGGAACCCCGGGCTGCGTATCCTACATGTTTGACAAGAAGGGGCAGATTATTATTGATAAAGAAGAATGCGATATGGAAGCGGATGATCTGATGATGATCGCATTGGATGCAGGTGCAGAGGATTTTGCTGAAGAGGAAGACAGCTTTGAGGTGATTACCGATCCGGATGCCTTCAGTGAAGTGCGTGAGAAGCTGGAGGCAGAAGGAATTCCCATGGCTTCTGCAGAGGTGACCATGATTCCCCAGAACTGGGTGGAGCTTGGCGACGAGGAGTCCATTAAGAATCTCCAGAGAACGCTGGATATGCTGGATGAGGACGATGATGTCCAGGCGGTGTACCACAACTGGGAGGAGTAAGCAGCTGGTTTGACAGAAAAAAGACTATTATAGATTGCGGCGAAGGGACGCCCCAAAGCAAGAGATGTGCGCATGTGAAGTACGAGTGCCGCCCCGGTGAAAAGGTGTCCTGGAATGGCAATAAGCCCCGCCCCAGCGGAAGATACATGTCCATATCAGACGCGCTCTCGCTCCAGGCACAGACGTAGCGGACACTAAGCTCGCAGGCCACTATCATGGCCGCTCGCTAAGTGCCGACGTCTTGCAAGGGTCTGAGTATGGGCATGTATCTTTCGCTGGGGCTGTTTTGTAGGCAAGTCTCGGACACCTTTTCACCGGGGCTTGTGATTGGCAGGGCGTAAACCATGTGCCTGCCGAATCTGCTGTTTTGCGGCAAGCTGTGGCTACTGCTTGATGCGGTGACTGCTTGATGTGGCTGCTGTTTGAGTGCGGTGTTTGCGTCAAATGAGTTGGAGAATAGACTGCGCGGGCTTCTGGTATTTGTGATTCATTTACAAGTACTTGTGCCCGTGCTTTTGTGGTATCGTAGACCAGGTTTATTGTAGGAAATGGCGGAATGGCCATCTGGTGAGGGTGAAATATGGAGACATTCAAAGTGATTGGATATTATATATGCGAAGTAGTAGAAACACCGGAATGGCTGCATGGAATAGGGAAGCAAATGCTGTCAGTCAGCGGCTGCCTAGGGGAGCAGCATCCTAAATGGGAATGCTTCCTGGGAGGCTGGTGCAAAGATGAAAGCCAGGAGTATCAAAAAAGACTGAGGA
>CABQGZ010000163.1 GCA_902463835.1 uncultured Lachnospiraceae bacterium | reverse complement strand
TTTGTAAGATACTGCATAGTTTCATTTGCTGGTATACAGCTCCAAAACAAGAGGGCGTTCCCTTCGCCGCAAACAAACCCATGCCCTTCTTTCGCTAAACCAGCATTTATATCCCATGGTCCAGCAGGAATTCCCGCCATACCGGGATGTATTTTACTTTCAAGTGGACGCCGTCGCCGGTGTAGTCGGACTTCAGAGCCCCTGTGCCTGGCTCGTCCATGACCTCGTTTGGATCCAGCCAGAAGATGGTGTCATTGTCCGCAAGCGTTTGGATCTCCCGGTTTCTGGCATTGACCTCCGCGTTGTTGATATAGGTGCCTTCCGCGTCCTTTCTGGCTGACACGTGGATGATGGACTGTAGGAATATGACAGCCCCCGGCTGCAGTTGATGGAGCTTAGACAGCACTTCTCCATACACTTCGCGGAATTTCTCTGCCGTCTCATTGCCCAGCTCGTTGATGCCCAGCATAATATATATCTTCCCGTACTGCTTGGCGCCAAGCATGTCCTCCAGCTTCCTTCCGTTCATCTCCTGGTCCCACACATCCCAGATGGTAAGTCCATATTTTACGAAGAAGTCCGTCTGCTCCCAGCCGGCGTATTCATAGAGGGTGGAGGTGCGGGAATCTCCGATGAACAGAGCGTCGTTTAAGTAATCCAGCTCCACCCGGCGGAATTTTCCCGGCCCCTGGGGCTCCCTGGGATTCTCCGGCTGGCTGCCGCCTGGCTGGTTGTCGCCCGTTCCTTCCCCGCCCGGCTGATTGCTGCCTGGTCTGGTGTTATTCTGCTCTCCTGTGCCGGGTTGGCTGACTTCCGGCTGATTCGCAATCAGCTTACTGTTCTCTGGCTGTTCTTCTCCCGAATCACTGCTTCCGGCCTGACTCCCTCCCGGCTGGCTGCCCTTGGACGGATCTGTCCCGGGCTGTTTCTCTCCGGGCTGGCTGCCATCGGAGGAATCCTCTCGCCACGCTATGTTTGTCCCGGGGCCGTCCTTTTCTGCCGGAGCCTTGGATTCCACTGTGGCCAAAAACGTTCCCGCCAGGCCGAACCGCTGTGTTCCCTGCTGTTCACCGCTGCCTTGCTTATCTTTACCCTGCTCCGCCTCCGCAATCTTCTGCTCCCGGTTATGCTCCGCCGCCTTTACCACCTTGCCTGTTCCATAGACCATTCCGCTTGCAAGAATCATCAACAAAAACGCGTATTTTTTTATGTATATCTTAGCTCTTTGCTTCCACATCTCTCTTTTCTCCAATCCACTTCCATATATTTATGTTTCATATCCTCAAAACCGGAAATACAAAAACGGGTTGCTGGCCGCTGTGGCCATGCGGTACACGCAAATCCAGAACAATGCCAGCAGCACCAGTTTCAGCCAAAGGCGGTTCCGGTACTTGCGGTACAGATTCTCCACCACACAGGTGGAGCAAAGCACCGACACCGCAAAAAACGCCCCGTACCGGGTCAATGCATTCCAGGTGACTGCCGGATTGCTGTTCCAATCAGCCGTTAGGAAGAACATCTTTTTCAGATATATACCGATGTCCCCAAACCGATCCACCGAGAAGATCACACAGCCCACCAGCACCACCAGCAGCGTGTAACACCGGCTTAGGCCCGGGTGCTTCTCCCAGAAATGACCCAGCAGGAATTTTTCCAGTACCAGAAACACAAAATAGTAAATGCCCCAGAACAGGAAATTCCATCCGGCTCCATGCCACATGCCCGTGAAGGCCCACACCACAAACAGGTTCAAAATCGTCCGCGCTTGTCCCTTCCGGCTGCCGCCCAGGGGAATGTACAGATATTCCCGGAACCAGCCGCTTAAGGTGATATGCCACCGCCTCCAGAAATCTGTCACACTGACAGCCAGATAGGGCTGCCGGAAATTCCGCGGCAGTGTAAAGCCCAGCATACAGCCAAGGCCGATGGCCATCAGGGAGTATCCGTTGAAGTCAAAATACAGCTGCATAGAGCAGGCCAGCGCTCCCATCCAGGCCATAGGCGTGGAGATGCTCTCAACTCCAACCACCAAAATCTCGTGCCACAGGTTCCCCAGGATGTTGGCGATGAGCATCTTGTAGGAGAGGCCGATCACAAAGACCTGAAGTCCCTCCTGCAGCCCCGCCAGAGAAACGCGCCGGTTCTGCAGCTGCTTTTTCACATCCCCAAACAATACGATGGGCCCCGCGATCAGCTGGGGGAACATGCTAAGATATGTACCAAGCTTCACAAAGCTGTCCGTGTACTCCTCCGGTCTTCGATACACGTCAATGGCGTAAGCCGCAATCTGAAAGGTGTAAAAGCTGATCCCCAGCGGCTGATCCAGCTTCCAGTCCGGCAGGAGCACATGTACATATTTAAAGAAGAACAGCGTCGCAAAGTCGTAGACCAGCAGCCCGGTAAGTATCCGCCGTCTCTGCCTGTCCGACCGTCCCGCCATACACCGGGTGCCCACATAGTGACCTGCCAGGGAGACAAGGATCAGGAAAAACCACGTCTTCTCCCCGGTAAAATAGAACCACAGGCTCCCCAAAAACAGCACCGGATTCCTTGCCCTCGCCGGCACCAGATAATAGATCAGTAAAAAAACTGGTAAAAACAAAAATATAAATTTCTCACTGCAAAATAACATCTTCCGCAACCTCTATTCTAAAAAACCTTCCGGCTTTCCCGTTCTATAAATTAGACGTCTGAAAATGCCGAAAGGTTGTCTGAAAGATGTAAAATATACGTTGTTAAAATATTGTTCCAGGGCCCCCTGTCACAAGGCAAAAAGCCTGTATTTTGGGGCTTTTCATCACTTGGAAAAACATGGTTTTTCGCGGATTGTTACAATTGTTTTACAGGCTCCATTGCTCCTACCGGAGACCCAGCTCCGTATCCGCTTCCCGCACCACACTGTGCTCCTTGATATAGTCCACAATCTCATCCAGCCTGGTAAAGGCCAGACCTACATAGCTGTCCGCCGCGCCGTAGTAGATGGCGATCCTTCCGGTAGCCCCATCGTGAATTGTGGCGCAGGGGAAGCAGACATTGGGCACAAAGCCTCGCTCCTCGTACCATTCCTCCGGGGTGAGCAGATATTGGTCGCATCGGTATTTTACCCGGGAGGGCTCGTCGATGTCGAGAATTGCTCCGCCGATGGAGTAGACATAGCCGTTGCAGGTTCCGATCACCCCGTGATAGAACAGCAGCCATCCCTCGCTGGTCTCAATGGGCGCTGCTCCGCCGCCGATCTTTAAGGACTCCCACCACTCCGGGTTCTTGCCCATCACATGGCGGTGCCTGCCCCAGTATACCAGATCGGGACTCTCACTGATGAAGATATCCCCAAAGGGGGTGTGCCCGCTGTCGGAAGGCCGGGAGAGCAGGACAAAATTATCGCCGATCTTCCTGGGAAAGAGCACACCGTTGCGGTTGAAGGGTAAAAATGGATTTTCCAGCCTGGTAAAGACCTTAAAATCTGTTGTTTTCGCCATCCCTAAGGAGGCCCCGTAAAAATCCTGGCACCAGATGAGATAATATGTCCCCTCCACCTGTACCAGCCTGGGGTCATAGGCATAGGCCGGCATGAAGGGCTTACCCTCCTCATCCGTAAAGAGAATCCTGTCCTTTTCAAAATCCCAGTGTATGCCATCCCGGCTCCGTCCTAGATAGATGTACGGAACGCCATTGGTCTGCTCTCCCCGGAAAACGCCGATAAAGGCGCCCTCATAGGGAACCACGGCGCTGTTGAAGATTCTGGCAACGCCCTCCACCGGGTTGCGGCCGATAATTGGGTTCTCGTGCCAGCGCCAGACAGGCGCCCCTGTGTGATTCTCCGGTTTCTCCTGCCAGGGAACATTTGGCACCGGCTGGGCTATCATTTTATATTTTGACATCATAATCATTCCTTCCTTTCGTCTCACTCAGACATAATTTTTTTCTTCTCTCATTGAACTGCACCTACCCTTTCACCGCCCCGGCAGCAATGCCGCTGTATATCTGCTTCTGGCACAGAATAAAAATGATGAGGGCCGGCAGAAGGGAGATGATAACACCGGCGCAGATCATGTTGTACTTGCTTCCCAGGGGGCCCGTAAACGTATACAGCGAGGTGGAAACGGTACACAGCCTTGTCTTATCCTGCAGATACAGCTGGGCGCAGTAATATTCATTGTAGGTGTTCGCCCCCTTTAAGATCACACTGGTCACAATGGCTGGCTTTAGGAGGGGAAGCAGAATCCTCCGGTATATGGTAAAATACGAAGCGCCGTCCACAATGGCGGACTCATCCAGGGACACCGGCAGATTCTCAAAAAACTGGATGAAGATGTAGATGGAGATCACATCCGTTCCCATCATCATGATGATATAGCCGTGCAGGTTGTTGACAAAGTCAAGCTTTACCATAATCTCATACACCGAGACCTGCATGGCGATCATGGGAAGCAGTGCCGCGAAGGTGAACAGGTTCCGGATCAGCCCATTTCCCGGGAACTGAAACCGGTTCAGCACATAGGCCAGCTGGGTGCCGATGAGCACAGAGCCAAATAGCACCACCACCAGTATGATGGCGGAATTTTTAAAAGCCGTCACCATATTGGCCTTCTGAAAGGCCTGAATAAAATTCTCAAAATTCAGCCAGCTGGTCGGCAGTGTCATCACGTTGGTGGACTGATATTCCGCCTCTGTCTTGAAAGCAGTAATCACGCAGGACACAATGGGCAGGATCGCGCAGAAGGAGAAAAATGCCAGCGATATGTATTTTACAGCCGTCCCCATCGCCGTTCCGGCAGTGCGATGCTTCCTTCGTCTCTTCTTCATATCACACGTCCTCCTTTCACGGCCCTGGCGGCCCCTCTTCTCCGGCTCCTTCTTCGGCGCATATTGCCGCCGTCGTCCGCCTCCATGTTCCGAAAAACGTACTTGAACAGCAGCTTCTGAAGAATGGTGCACACAAATATGATCCCCAGCAAAAATACTGCCATGGCCGACGCCAGCCCCACCTTCTGATTGGTGTGGGCCACAGTGTTCATCACCACGAAGAAGGTTCCTGTGCCGTTGGCTCCGTCCGTGATCACATAGGGCGCCTCAAATGCGCTCAAAGAGCCCACCACAGCCAGAATCACGTTCAGAGTCACAATGGTCTTGATCCCCGGCAGGATAATATACCGAAATTGTTGAAAACGGTTGGCGCCGTCCAGATCCGCCGCCTCATAGAGGGTGCCGTCCACAGACATGATGGCTCCGATAAACAGCACCATATTCTGCCCCAGATACCGCCAAACAGAGCTTCCCACCAGCGACCAGTTGTTGACCGACTGATCCTTCAGCCAGTAGGGCAGGTTTTCCAGGGAAAACCCGCACCACTGCAGCACCGTGTCGAACACAAAGCCTCTGGTGTAGAAAAATTTGAAAATGAACCCGATGGCGATGCCGTTGATCAGATAGGGGAAGAAGATCAGGCCCTTGAAGAAGCCGCCGCCCCGTACCTTCCGGCTCAGAAGGGTTGCCAGGTACAGGGCCAGCACAATCTGCAGCACTGCGCCCGCCATATAATACAGGCACAGCTTTAAGGATGAGACGATATCATCCCGCTGGAAGATCGCCTTATAGTTGTCGAACCCCACAAAGGTCCGCGCACCCACATATTTCATTTTATAGAAACTGTATTTTACCATCTCCGCAAATGGCAGATATGTAAAGCCAAACAATAACAGCAGCGGTATGACGGAAAATGCCGCGATCACTATCGCCTGCTGGCCCTGACGGCTCCTAAGCCACTGCCGAAAGGTTCTCTTCCTTCTGCTGCCAGACATTTTTGCTTCCCGTTCCATATAAAATTTTCTCCATTCCTAGTCGCTTACCTCTACGCTGTTGGCCGACTGAGCCTCGGACCACTTCTTGTTCCACTCCTCCATCAGCTGGTCAAAGGTCTTATCCTTTTTGGAAGCATGCTCTACGATCTGTTGGATCTTATCGTTTCCGCCCGCGCCAACCATCAGCTCCGAATCTGCGTTCAGCCCATTGAGCAGATCCTCCTCCCCGCTCTTCGCAGGCTCATTGGCAATGAACTCCACATTGTTATCCAGGAATTCCTGATAGACCTCCGGGTACTTCTCATCCGCTACCGCGATGGGAAGACCGCCCTCGTTGTAAGAATAGCCGGATTTTTCTGTCATCCATTTTACAAATATCATCGCTGCCGTCTGCTTCTCGCTGTCAATCTTCCCATTGATTCCAAAGCAGTAGTCTTCGTCCGCCGGTGAATACTGTTTGCCGCCGATGCTCATGGGGAACGGCATATACCCGATATCCGCGCCCTTGTCTCCTGCCAGCTTCATCTGGGGATAGGCCCAGGCTCCCAGCACCATACAGCCAATCTCGCCGCTGTTGAGCATGCTCTTGCTTCCCTCCCAGGCGGTAGTGGAGAAATCATCCTCCGTCAATCCTTCCGCAACCGCATCGTACAGAACCTTATATATATTGTAGGCGTGGGTTCCATCCCCCGGATCGCTGAATGGATCTTTGGTGTGGGCAAATTCCTGATTCCGGTACGCCGCATCACCGGTGGCCGTCACGTTGATATAATCATCCCAGGCGCCCATGGGCCAGCCATCCGCATAGTTGGTATACAGGGCAGCCGTCACCTTTGTCTTCTCCTTGACCACCCGCAGCGCCTCCATGAATTCCTCCGTTGTCCTGGGCGTCTTCGTCACCCCAGCCGCCGCGAATACGCTCTTGTTATACACGACGCCTCGGCCTACCACCGTGATGGGAATCCCGTATACCTGCCCGCCGTACAGCCAGCGGTTGGGATATCGCACTTCCTTGCTGACCGACTCCACATCGCCGTAGGAGATGAAGTAGTTGGATAGCTCGGACTTGTCAACCTCCGGTATCATCATGATATCGCCCCAGTCCCCGCCCTGAAGCCGAAGCAGTGAATCCTGGGCATAGTCTGTCATTCCATCCACCGTGATCTTGATTCCGGGGTACATCTCGTTGAACTCCTGCAGGTAGGCATCCCAGTTCTTTCCTTTGTAGTCCGCCCCCTGCATGTCAGTCCGGTTGGTCAGAAGCTTCAGCTCTGCCGCAAGCTCTGTGTGATCCTCCCCCAGCCGGATGTCCGCATACTTTACGGCTGCCTCCCCCGCGCTGTTCCCGCTCTTTGCCGCTCCGTCAGCGATACTGTCGTCACTGCGGTCACCCCCATTGCCAGTGCCTGTTTCCATCCCATATGTTCTTCCTCCTCTAAAATGAATATGTTTCCTGTGCTTCTCTTACTATGATTCCATTATATCCCTTTGTTTGCTTTCGTCATCTAGTTTTCTTGCTATTTATCATTTTTTCTTGCAATTTAGACTATATTTGTTTGTTCTTTATATTTTCAGCCTTCCTTTTTGTGTAC
>CABQGZ010000162.1 GCA_902463835.1 uncultured Lachnospiraceae bacterium | reverse complement strand
GGTTATAATGTGCGTACAAGGCAGGCAAAGAGCGAAGCGAACCGGGAAAACCAGAGGTTTTCCGGTCTCTGCCGCTCTTTGCCTAATATACATACATATCAGCGCCATAACAGGAGGATAATACAATGGCAGTAATTGAAGAATTAATTTGTACACAGGCAGACGGCACCATAAGCTTTGGTAATTACAAGCTGTCAGCCAAATCCAAGCTGGAGAACTTTGAACACAACGGAGATCTGTATAAGGTGAAGACCTTCCAAGAGATCACCAAGCTGGAGCGGAACGGAATGTTTGTGTATGAGTCAGTACCGGGAACCACTGTTTTGAATCTGAGGGCTTCGGAGAATGAGATGAGCTTTCAGGTGGAAGGACCGGAGGACGCTCAGATTACCCTGGAGCTGGAAGATGAGACAGAATATAAGGTATTTGTGGATGATGTAAATGTGGGACGCATGAAGACAAATCTCGGCGGAAAGCTGAGCTTGAGTGTGGAATTAAATGAAGGTGTCCCCGTATCTGTAAAGATTGAGAAGACGGCATAACAGGAAGGCAAGATGGCGAAGGGGAAAAGTGTATCAGTTTATTTTTGTCAGAATTGTGGATATGAGTCCTCAAAGTGGATGGGGCAGTGCCCCAGCTGTCGGGAGTGGAACACCTTTGTGGAGGAGCTGGTAGATAAGAAGTCCACAGGGGGAGGGAAGCTGTCCGCGGAGGAACGTGCGGCGGCGAAGCCCTTGAGCCTCTCCAAGATACAGTATGAGCAGGAGGAACGCGTGTCCACAGGATTCCCGGAACTGAACCGGGTGCTTGGCGGCGGAATCGTGCCGGGCTCTCTGGTGCTGGTAGGAGGGGACCCGGGAATCGGGAAGTCTACCCTGCTTTTGCAGGTATGTCAGAGACTGGCGGAGCGCATGGCGGTTCTGTATATATCCGGTGAGGAGTCTCTGCAGCAGATCAAGATGCGCGCGGAGCGCATCGGCAGCTTCACGGAAGGACTGACGCTGCTGTGCGAGACGAATCTTGCCCGGATTGCAGGAGTGATTGAACGGGAGCTTCCAAGGATCGTGATCATCGACTCCATCCAGACCATGTACAGTGAGGACGTCTCCTCCGCCCCGGGAAGTGTATCCCAGGTGCGGGAGGCCACTGGTATACTGATGCGCATCGCCAAGGAAAAGGGAATTGCCGTGTTCATTGTGGGACATGTGACCAAGGAGGGCGTAGTGGCCGGCCCCAGAGTGCTGGAGCATATGGTGGATACTGTGCTCTATTTTGAGGGAGACCGCCATGCGGCCTACCGCATCTTAAGAGGCGTGAAAAATCGTTTTGGTTCCACCAATGAGATCGGCGTCTTTGAGATGTGCGAGGAGGGCTTACGTGAGGTGGCAAATCCTTCGGAGGTGATGCTCAGCGGCCGGCCGGAGGGTGCCAGCGGCTCTGTGGTGGCCTGCTCCATGGAGGGAACTCGCCCCATTTTGCTGGAGATACAGGCATTAGTCTGTCACAGCAATTTTGGAATTCCAAGAAGAACCACGGCAGGAGCCGATCTGAACCGGGTGAATCTTCTGATGGCGGTGCTGGAGAAGCGGGCAGGTCTGTCCATGGGAAGCAGCGACGCCTATGTGAACATTGCTGGGGGACTTCGCATGAATGAGCCGGCCATCGACCTTGGAATCGTGCTGGCTCTGGCTTCCAGCTTCAAAGACCGGCCGGTGGGCGAGAAGACCATCTGTTTCGGGGAGGTGGGCTTAAGCGGCGAGGTGCGTGCGGTCAGCATGCCGCAGCAGCGGGTAGCGGAAGCGAGAAAGCTGGGATTTGAAGTGTGCGTGCTGCCCACGGTCTGTCTGGATATGGTGAAGGCAGTGGATGGTATTCGCCTGGTTGGTGTTTCCAATGTGAGAGAAGCGATACAGAAGGTGCTAATGATGTGAAGTAACATGTTGCGCACAAATAACAGTAGAAGCAAAGAGGAGTATCAGACATGGAAATAGAAAAAATAGCAGGCGCAGTAGATCACACATTACTGACACAGCAGGCCACTTGGGCGGAGATACAAAAACTCTGCGACGAAGCGGTGGAATATCAGACAGCTTCTGTCTGCATTCCGCCCTCCTATGTAAAGCAGGCGGCGGAGTATCTGGAGGGACGCATCCCGGTGTGCACTGTCATTGGCTTCCCCAATGGCTATCAGACCAGCGCCGTGAAGGCTTTTGAGACGGAGGAGGCCATTGAAAACGGCGCCGCCGAGATCGATATGGTTATCAACATCGGCTGGTTGAAGGACAAGCGATATGAGGACATAGAGGATGAGATCCGGCTTTTGAAAAATATCTGCGGGGATAAGATCCTGAAGGTCATCATCGAGACCTGCCTTTTGACGGAGGAAGAGAAGATTGTCATGTGTAAGATCGTGACGGACTCCGGGGCGGACTACATCAAGACCTCCACCGGATTTTCCACGGCCGGAGCCAGTTTTGCGGACATCGAACTCTTCGCGCAGCATGTGGGACCGAAGGTGAAGATGAAAGCGGCGGGAGGCATTTCCTCTCTGGAGGATGCCAAGCGGTTCTTAAGCCTGGGTGCATCAAGGCTTGGAACAAGCAGGATTGTGAAGTTGATAAAGGAACAGTAACGATACTGGCTGTAACGTTTACTGTTGTTGAAAGTGAATCAGGGCGATGACGGAGTAGAAATCTGTCATCGCCCTTGTTATATATTGCAAAGCTATTAACGAAAATGAGTATGTCAATACAGTGTAAAAAAAGGAAAATACTGTGAATAGAAAAGCATAGGAAAATGAAGTACGATAGGATTATCTTTAAAAGCAATAAATAGGGAGGGAGTAATTGTGGGAAACAACATGCTGTGGCAGACGGAGAACTATAGGAAAGCACACCAGAGAAAGAAAATTTGGCATAGTATCTTGACTTGTGTGGCAGCAGTCGTTGTTTTTTGCACTACGTATGCACTGATTCTCCCTGCAATCACACTGGATCAAACTGGAGCATTGAAGGGAGATGATGCATATATTTCTATTGTGGGAATGGGTACAACAGACCAGGAGACCAGTAATGGAATCAGTGATGGCTCCTCTCCCTGGGATGCAGATGATTCCGACGGCTGCGACACGGGAGCGTCAAATCTTCGTGTTCGAACCTTTGACACAATTAAATATGACTTTTATTATACTACAACACAGCAGGATCCACAGGATGTCAATCACTATAGCTCTGCGCGCGTTTGCTTTGAATTTCTGCTTCCGGTCACACGGGAAGAGGCATACTTTTCTGTAGAGGAAATGTCCTGGCTGCAAGCAGATGGGCAACAGGTGGCCTATACGTATGAGGATGAGATGATTACAGTGGGTGGTGTAAGGTACCAGGTGCTGCACGGCAGCTTTCTGGACAACCGCGATGGATCTGACATTACGGCTGCCTCACGCTCCAGGGACGTGACGGTTCGAGTGCTCAATATGGAAAATAATTCCACTCTGCAACCGATTTTTACCGTGTGGCTGGAACAAAATGATGTTGGTGTAGAGCTTATAAATAGCGTTCCTAACGGTTGTGTGTGGGGGAGTACGTATATATGCAAGGAGCATGAAAAGCAGGAATATCAAACAGTTCGTCCAAAACCGGTGACAGTTACCTGTACACCTCGTTACAGCGTTACGTTAAAAAGAGGAGAAAGTTCTACCACAAGCTATATTGGTGATTTTGATTTTTCCACCGGCAATGATATGGCATTGGATAAGACGGAGACGAATGAAGCCTGGAACGGACGAATGGGCGCGTATGGCGTTCGGTTGATGGTAAAGGGTGTGGATAAGGCACACGGCCTTCGGGGATGTGAATTCCCCCGGGAAGGCGATACCATTGAGTTTGATATCCGGCTGACGACGGCATATCAATCGTCTAACGCGCCAGGGTTCAATTTTATTACGCAGGAATTTTTGCCCAGAGTCTGGAGTGCAGATGCATTTCTGGATGGTACATCCCAGCAGGATGAGCGTATGCTCCAGGGGACACAGGTGCCTAGTTATGCCGCGCCTCTGAACAAAGGAACGGTGGCAGCTTATTCCTGCGCGGATGGCGGTACATGGACTTTTACAGATGGCGGGTATGCGCATGATGACCTTCAGCGTGTGATTCGTGTAAAGGTTACTGACTATACCTTTGATCCTGAGTATCTGCCATATACGCATGAACGCGGCAGAGTGACAGATACGGAATTTTATGATCCCGCAGAGATCGGTTCCCAATACTGGAAGATTGACGAGGCTGTTTTCTCCACCGGTGAAATCTGGGTTGTCACGCCATTTTATGATCAGCAGGGCAAGGATTCGGAGCATTACATTACCAATGTCAAGAATACGGGAAGTCTTACCATGTGGCAGAGTATTTTTGTCTATGACGTGTCTTTGAACGGGAAAAGCTTGTGGGAGGGAGAAAAGGAATATGATTGCCTGGATACCTCAATCACACTGCAGAATGAGGGAAGATTTAATACATATCTGGCGATGATCAAACCACTGGGAGAATGGAATCAGCCATTGACAGACGAATGCTTTCACTCCCAGACAGAATTGAAAGACTACGCGACACCCGGTACGTATACGGATCTGGAGGTATGGATGGAACACGACGGATCAGAAGGCGATGCAGGTGGGGTTGCCTATAATATTATGGCAAAGTTTGATGACGCATTCTTTGAGCCAGTCACAAAACAGGAGATGCTGGCGGCCGGGATAAAAGAAACATCAACCACATGGAATTCCAACTCTTTTCCATGGAATTCCCATACATGGACAATCTGGCCCCGCTATGATGCGGTACCGGGGTGGAAAGATGACATAGAGCATGTGGCGCTGGAACCGAAGATGCTTTATGGAACGACAAGGGATAAGCGGGGCTGGAATCATGATGGAAAAAAGCCGGATCAGGAAGGCTATGACGATGAGATGATGCGGGCGGTTCCGGATGATCTCATCTGGTATGATTCCATGGAGGCTCTGAAAGCGGACGGCGCTGTCTGCGTGGCGGTTTTAATGGAATATCGTAATCTGAGTAACGACGGTACCATGTCTGAGGGGGATACCAGCCAGATGAACCATCTGCATATGGCAGTCCATGGAAGAATCAAGGATACGGCAGAGACCGGTTACATCTATGCTTTTACCGGCTATGCCGCCGGCTGGACGCGGGCGGATGTAAAGGAGCAGGCAAGAGCGTATTTTAACGATCCGGAAAAGGAACTGAGTGTCTGGGAATATCTGAAATATTCCAGAAATGGATTTCCGTCCTACTCACCCAGTGCGCAGACAAGAATGAGTGCGGAAACATATATCAAGCCCACCCACGAATGGAGCTGGAAACGTTGTACGAACAACGGAAATGAGGAGATAGCTGGAAACAACGGCTTTGGCACGGCGCGGAAATCTTATTTTCAGGACGAAGCATTGATTGCAGGGACTGGCGGCTATTTCTTTCTTGATTGTGTATATGTCGTGGGTTATGAGACCCAGGTCGGTCTGCAGGTAGCACAGACTACATCCCAAGGATCATCGAAGGATGTGTATTCTATGGAGGCAGGGGAGCACGTGGCCGATTTCAAGATTACGCCCCATGCAGTCCGGTCAGTGGAAGATTCCGGTTCCTACGGTGAGACGGTAACACAATATGGAGATATTACGGTTCAGGCAACGCTTCCAAGAGGGTTGCGCTATTATACAGGTACCGCAGTGTGGGGCGGAAGTTATCAGCAGGATGCCAGCGCTCAGACGCCGGGCATAGTGACCGGCGGCCAATATATGGAACCGGTAATTCAAAAAAATGAGGATGGGACAAGTACCCTCACT
Organism: uncultured Lachnospiraceae bacterium; assembly: GCA_902463835.1. GTDB lineage: Bacteria > Bacillota > Clostridia > Lachnospirales > Lachnospiraceae > 14-2. The sequence goes on along the minus strand of CABQGZ010000162.1, from coordinate 1,573 downwards.
TGGATATTGGAGGACATTCCTCTCAGTCATACCATAGAGAATCTGGATCCCATATACTTTTCCTGTCATATTGGAAATGCAGATGATCCAGCAAATGATGTGTCCAACAATGAAAAGCTGCCTGTTCGAGCAGATATCTGGAGTACATTGGATTGGGATCGGGCTCATGGATCAGCCTTTCAGAATCAGGCTGATACAAGTATAACTATCAGCAAGTCCAGTGCGCTCACCATTATTAAAACAGCGGATCAGGCAGTGGTGAATCTGGATCAGCCTATGACCTTTACCATGAAAGTATACAATGATTCCGAAGCTCCTTACACCGGTTGGATCGCAGATATTCTGCCGCGAAACGGAATTGGACGGAGCAAGTATCAGGGCAGTGCGCTGGTGGAAGAATTTAAGATTGTGCGCAGTGATGCTAATCTGTCCGAGGTCACTTTCTACTATACGACAGACGAAAGCTACAGCGACACGCGGGACATTTCCAATCTTGACATTGCTGGGTGGAAAACGTTCACTTTAAATAAAGATAACACATGGAAACCAGACCCGGAGGTTCAGGGAAAACAGATTACGGCAATTGCATATCAATGTGCTGTTCCCGGCAAGGGAATCATAGAGATGAAGCTTACGCTGCGTCTGCCGGAGAATCGTGTCGGGGACGTGGTTCACAACCGTCTGATGCTCAACAATCTTTCCTCGGGCGATCTATGCAGGATCATTTCCAGGACATTGGAGGGATTGACATGGCTGGACAGGAATGCCGACGGCATACAGGACGGAGCAGAAGTAACGGGCGACGGCCTGCTCTCCGGTATAAAGGTATCACTCTGGAAGCTTAAGATTGGCGGAGATGCTGCCAGGGAAGAAGATTATGAGCCATACCATTACGGGAATGATCCGAAGAAGCAGAAGGTAGTGATTGAGACAGGCCAGCAGATCAGCGTGCGTGCAGCCGGAGGCAGTGCTGTGGAACCGTATGAGCCGGGGCGTTACAAGTTTACAGATTTGCCCCCAGGCACATATGCGGTAAAATTTCAGGACGGAGATGGAAAAACGATCATATCGCCCCTCATTGCGTCGCCCGTCAACCAGGGAGGGGATGAAAAACGGGATTCTGATGGTGTGGCATCCTATTCGGAAGACAAAGCTACGCTGTTTGGCACCGTGATACTGAACATTGAAATGCCAAGCGCAGAGGAGATGCAGGTTGTTCTCTATGAATCGAAACACCACGACAGTGGCTTCTATAAGAGAGGATACAGACTGCCCGATAGTGGAGGAAGCGGGACGTTGCCGTATGTGGTCGGCGGCTATGTGCTTGTGGGTGGAACGGTGATATATCTGTTGTTTGGGCGTAGAAAAAAAGGAGTAGTCTGTAAGAAGTGAACAGAGCATATATCTGACTCTGGGAAAGGTGGCGTGACAGTTGCTTGGAAAGAGAATCTGGAAGAAAAAGGAACGATACAGGCCCAAAGGGATGTCCCGGTCCATGACACCCCGGAACCTAAAAAAACTAAGCAGGGAGGAACTGATCGAGCTGCTTCTGGAAGAGTGGGAAGAAAGCGGA
>CABQGZ010000161.1 GCA_902463835.1 uncultured Lachnospiraceae bacterium | reverse complement strand
ATAAAGGCGGTAGTTTTAGAAAGTGGTACGGAAATCGTGACTATGTGATTCAATGGAAAAATGAAGGTGCAGAAATAAAAACGCATCCAGCTGCACGACCGCAAAATATAGACTACTTTTTTAAGAGTGCATTTACCTGGTCAACATTAGCGACAAATTTGGCATTTAGATATTTGCCGGAAGGGAGCATATCAGACTCAAAAGGCTCAATTGGAGTACCAACAGATATTTCTATTTACTACTGCTTGGGCTATTTTAATTCAGTTGTATGCTGTGAATTGATGAAAGTTTTGGCACCAACATTGGATTTTAGTGTTGGAGCCGTAAAAAGGCTTCCTTTTGTAAAAGGTAAAAATCAGATTCAAGTGGAGGCATTATCGGCGGAGAATGTTGGTCTGAGTAAAGGGGATTGGGATTCCTTTGAAACTTCTTGGGACTTTAAGAAGCACCCATTGCTCCGTAATGTCTCCACGATTTCCGAGGCCTTTAACCAGTGGCAGACAGAATGCGATGACCGTTTTAACCAGCTGAAAGCCAACGAAGAAGAGTTGAACCGTATTTTTATCGACATTTACGGCTTGCAGGAGGAACTGACCCCGGAAGTGGAAGATAAAGATGTGACCGTGCGCAAGGCGGACTTGCAGCGGGACATCAAGAGCCTGCTCAGCTATGCGGTGGGTTGTATGTTTGGCCGCTACTCTACCTATAAGGATGGTTTGCTTTTTGCTGGAGAACCGTATTCCTTGCAGGCATTTGTGGATAAGATGAACGAACGCCCTGGAACGATTTCTGCTGAAGAGTTGGAACGCGCATACCGCAATGAGGGTATTGTGGTGGATGAAATGTTCTTCCCGGATGCCGACGGTGTTATCCCCATCACCGATGAAGAATATCTGGACGATGATATTGTATCGCGCCTGTGTGCATGGCTGAAAGCAGTGTACGGTGCTGATACGCTGGAAGCAAACCTCGATTATATCGCAAAAGCCCTTGGCAATAAGGGCAGCACCAGCCGGGAGATCATCCGCAACTACTTCCTGAATGATTTCTTCAAAGATCACTGCCAGACATACTCTGTCACCGGTTCCGGCAAGCGTCCGATCTACTGGTTGTTTGACAGCGGCAAGCAGAATGGCTTTAAGGCACTGGTTTACCTGCACCGCTACACGCCGGATACCATCGGCAACCTGCGTATCGACTACCTGCACAAGATGCAGCGTGTATATGAATCCGAAATCAACCGGATGCAGGATATGATGGATCACAGCGGGAATGCCCGCGAGGTGGCAGCAGCCTCCAAACGCAAGGATAAACTCGCCAAGCAGCTGAAGGAATGCCGGGAGTATGATGAGAAGATCAGCCATCTGGCACTTTCTCGCATCGAGCTTGACCTTGATGACGGCGTAAAGGTCAACTACCGCAAGCTCCAGACTGCCCAGGATGGCAAGTTTTATGAGGTTCTGGCGGACAGCAAGAACATCATGGTGAAAGAGAAGAAATAAGAGGAACAGGAGGCGTTTGCAATGATTTTGTACCACGGAAGCAATGTTATCGTAGAACAGCCAAAACTTATCCGGCAAAATCGCTATCTGGACTTCGGTTTTGGATTTTATACCACCACCAACCGCGATCAGGCAGTAAACTTCGCTCAAAAGGTCACTGACCGCCGCAAAACAGGAGCCGCTACGCTGAATATTTATTCTGTAGAGGAAGCAGTGGCTTTCAAGGAGTGCAGCTTGCTGCGCTTTGATAGCCCAGATGAAGCATGGTTGGATTTTGTAGCTGAGAACCGTCAGGGAACCTATCAGGGAAAGCAGCATGACCTGATTTATGGTGCTGTGGCAAATGATGATGTGTACCGCACCATTACCCTGTATATGACCGGAGTGTTGGATAAGGAACAAACACTGGCGGCACTCAAGATTCGGAAATTGTTCAACCAGCTGGTGTTTGCAACTGAGAAGTCCCTGCAATACTTGCACTTTGAAGGGAGGGAGCTTGTATGAACGAAGATCAGTTCAGCGCAATGCTTGCAATCATTGTGCCGCCCATCATCGAACAGATTACAAAAAATAGCAATGTGGATGATGAAAAAGCGATTTCCCGCTTTTATCAGTCCAAGCTCTATCAGGAGCTTTCGGATGAAAAATCAAAATTGTGGCACTACAGCCCGATGACGCTGTATACCATGTATCAAGATGAACTTCTGACAGGCTCCTATGATTACCCGGAGGAGGCGTGAGCGATGAGCAAAGAATCCAATTTTTTGATTTATTGCATGGAGCGGTACCGTCATTTCAAAGGGCTTTCCGGTGCGGATGTGGCAAAGACCTTTGAAGAGTATGGCATCTATGGGTATATCACAAAGTATTTTGAATCGCTGCACACAATGGGTGATCATTGCATCGTGCAGGATATTGACGATTATATTAGCAGCATCACAGGCAACAACCGGATCAAGGCGTAACTGCCTGTATGATATTCCCCAAAGGGCGGAATCTATCAAGTAAAGGAAATTGATATGGCAGAATTAAACCTGAAACAAATTATAGACCGCCTGAATGCGGAATTTACCGGGGAGACCCGGAAACTGGTTTTCTGGTACGATGACAAGGCAGAATTTGCCGAGGATATGGAGACGGTTGAGCTTCAGAATGCGAAGATCTACCATCTCCAGCCGGATAACCAGTTCTATACAAAGTATTTTTTGGAGCGTGTGGATAAGACCACGAATTATCTGATCTATGCACCGTTTCCGAAGCCGGATGTAAGGGACAACCATCTGGAAGACACAATACTGTATTCCAGACGGTTCTTTGCTGACCGTGCCTCCCTGCTGTCGGTTGACCTCGGTATTGAGGAGAAGTACAAGCCGGTTATTGAGAAGCACATCAAGTTTTTCGCCAATAAAGAGCGTACTCAGCGGTTCTATGATTTGGAAATTGAGAATTTTAATGAAGAAAATATCCTTGTCGGTCTGCTGAGTGCAGTCTGCAAGGCGCGTACCTGCTCTTTTGAGGAAGTCGTGCGCATCGTGTTGACGGATGGCGAGCTGGTGGACAATGCTTTCTTGCAGGAGTTTGAAAAATACGACCTGCTGTCTGCATTCTGGCAGCTCTGTGAGCAGCATTTCGGATACACTGATACAAAGCCGAGTTTGGAACGGCTGCTGGTGACGCTGTTCGTCACTTATACCGGGCGATATGTACAGGCAGAACTTCCGGCAGCATGGAAGAGCTTTGTCTCTTACAAGTCCGGCAATATCATCGCATTTCTCGATAGCCTGATGAACAGCGTCCTGTACCGGGACAAATACGATGCTCTGTCGGCGCACGTTGCCAAAGGGCTGAATGCTCTTTCGACATTTGCAGGAATGCGAGTGGACGATTTGGTGGAGTGCGACACTTTCCTTGCCGTGGATCAGGTGCTGGTAAAGTGGCTCATTGGTAGACTTGTTTCGGAAGATATCGGTGCAATCGTAAACGGATTTACCATTCCGGAACTCTGTGAAAAGCGGGCTAAAATGCACTTTGGCAGAAAGACCGGGAAAACCTATCAGATGCTTTCCAGTGCATACAGCATGGTGAAGGAAGCGGATTACCATGCCGCAGATGGCTTAAAGTCAATCATCGACCGATATCTTGCTGCGGATTACAATATGGATCAGCAGTATCGGAAATTCTACTATTATTACGACCAGCTGGAGAGCACGGAAAGCTTTGAGTCGCTTCGGGAGCTGGTGGAAAATATCTACACGAACGAATATCTGGCTTGTCTGCTCCCAGCATGGAATGCTGGAATCCAGCAGGATGCCGCATTTTCGGCAATTCCGTTGCAGCGGGAGTTTTATAATGCCAACCTGCGCTATACCAAGGAACGCACCGTGGTCATCATTTCGGATGCCATGCGTTACGAGGTCGGACAGGAATTGTTTGCCCGAATGCAGGATGACCCCAAATGCACGGCAAAACTTTCTGTACAGTTGAGTGTTCTTCCGTCTTATACGAGGCTTGGCATGGCAGCACTTTTGCCGCATAAGACACTGGAAATGACGGATGATTTTCAGGTACTGGCTGATGGTATCCTTTGCGATAATCTGGCAGGTCGGCAGCAGGTGCTGCAAAGCTATAACCCGGATAGTGTCTGTGTACAGTTCGATGATATCAAAAATCTGAAAGTGGCAGAGCTGCGAGATGTGCTGACAAAACGTCAGATCATCTATGTATACCATAATCAGATCGACGCGCGTGGAGACAAGGCAAATACCGAGGATGAGGTGTTTAATGCGTGTGAGGAGGCCGTTCAGGAAATCATGGACTTGATTCATCGAATCTCCGTCAGCGGCAACACCTATCATTTTATCGTCACTGCCGATCATGGCTTTATTTACAAGCGTGATAAGCTGACAGAAAGTGACAAGATTTCTGGGAAAAGCGCGGAAAAAGCATTTGTTAATCGCAGATTTATTGTGTCCAAGGCGGCACTGGAAGATGACGGCATCGACCATATGAGCATGGGACGCGTTCTGGGGAATGAGGACAGCAAGGTGGTGTCCTATCCAGTCAGCAGCAATGTCTTTAAGGTGGCTGGAGGCGGTGCTAACTATGTGCATGGCGGTTCCTCACCGCAGGAAATGCTGGTGCCGGTGTTGGAGTTTAAGATGGAACGTGGTCACATGGAGACAAAGAATGCAGAGATTGCTCTGGTCAGCCTCGTCCATAAGATTACGAACTTGATCACTTCCATGGATTTTATCCAGTCGGATGCCGTCAGTGATACTGTAAAAGCGGCAAAATACCGCATTTTCTTCCTCTCGGAAGATAATGAGAAAATCTCGAACGAAAACAGCTATGTGGCGGACAGTCGCGAGGAAAATGCACAGAAGCGTATCTTCCGGATGCGTTTCACATTCAAGAATAAGAAATACGACAAGGACAAGAAGTATTACCTTGTGGTTTATGACGAAGAAAGCGGTCTGGAGCAGTGGAGGCAGCCTGTCATCATGGACATTGCCTTTGCAGATGACTTTGGATTCGGATTCTGATACAGAGGAGGCAGGAATTCCGTATGGAAATGATGGATATGGCGGCAGACGATACTCGTGAAGAACTGCGCCGGAAGCTGCGCAGTAACTTTGACGGTCGGATCGTCCGCAAAGACCTGACAAAGAAAATAAAAGAAGGAGCAAATGTTCCGGTCTATGTGCTGGAGTTCCTGCTGGGTCAGTATTGTAGTTCAGACGATGAGACAATCATTGAGCAGGGCGTTCAGAATGTGAAACGCATTCTGGCAGACAATTTTGTCCGCCCGGATGAGGCTCAGAAAATTCTCTCCCAGCTGCGCAAGAACGGGAGTCATACCATTATTGATATGGTGACAGTACATCTGGACATCAAAAAGGATTGCTTTTTTGCAGAGTTCTCTAACCTTGGTCTCACCAATGTGCCGATTACGGATGATTATCCGGAAAAATATGACCGGTTGCTTTGCGGCGGTATCTGGTGCATCGTGCAGCTGGAATATGAGTCTGAGGGAGACAGCAGCTTTGGAATCACGGATATAGATGGACAGCCGATTTCCTCTAAACAGAAAAAGCAGAAGGACATCTCTCCCATCAGCATCCATAAGCTGACTCCGATTCAGATGCCCCATATCGACATTGAAGAAGTTCGAGAGGGACGCAAGGCATTCACACAGGAAGAGTGGATGGATGTTATGCTGCGTTCCTGCGGATATGAGCCGGAACAGCTGAACAATCGGGAAAAGTGGCTTCTGCTTGCGCGTATGCTGCCGTTGGTGGAGAACAACTTCAATCTCTGTGAGTTAGGGCCGCGCAGCACAGGCAAGTCCCATATCTATAAAGAAATCAGCCCGAACAGTATCCTTGTGTCCGGTGGTCAGACGACCGTTGCAAATCTGTTTTACAATATGGGACGAAAAACCGTAGGCTTGGTGGGCTTATGGGACTGCGTTGCCTTTGATGAGGTTGCCGGAATCAAGTTTAAGGACAAAGACGGCATTCAGATTATGAAAGACTATATGGCTTCCGGCTCCTTTGCCCGTGGCAAAGAGGAAAAGGCAGCATCGGCATCTATGGTCTTTGTAGGAAACATCAATCAGAGCGTGGATGTGTTGCTCAAGACTTCCTCTCTGTTTGACCCGTTCCCGCCGGAGATGGGAACGGACACAGCCTTTCTTGACCGTCTGCATTGCTATATTCCAGGCTGGGAGATTCCGAAGTTCCGTCCGGAGCATTTCACCAACGACTACGGCTTTATCACGGATTACTTGGCAGAGTTTATCCGAGAACTGCGGAAAGAACAGTATGGTGATGCGTTGGATAAGTATTTCCGCCTTGGAAAGAATCTGAACCAGCGCGATACGATTGCTGTTCGCAAGATTGTAGGCGGCTATGTGAAATTGCTTTATCCCGATGGAGAGTTCACGAAGGAACAGATTGAAGAAATTCTTGTATTTGCGCTGGAAATGCGCCGTCGTGTCAAGGAACAGCTGAAAAAGCTGGGTGGAATGGAGTTCTATGATGTGAACTTCAGCTACATCGACCTTGATACCTTTGAAGAAAAATTTGTTTCCGTGCCAGAGCAGGGCGGTGGAAAGCTCATCCCCGATGGCATCTGCAATCCGGGACAGGTATATACCGTCAGTCAGGGCAAGTCCGGTATGATCGGCGTATTCCGCCTTGAAAGCCAGATGCTGCCCGGCAACGGAAAATTTGAACGTACTGGCCTTGGCAGCGATCGTGACTGCAAGGAATCTACGAATACGGCGTTCAATTTCCTGAAAGCAAACGGAAATCGTATCAGTGGTAGCATCAGTACCACGATGCGGGATTACATCATCAACTATCAGGATTTGCAGGGCATTGGCATGACTGGAAAGCTGGCATTGCCTACATTGATTGCACTATGCAGCATCGCTCTTGGACGGCCTACAGTCAGTACACTTGCCGTGCTGGGAGAAATCAGCATCAGCGGTACGATTCTGAAAGTGGACGAGCTTGCCAATAGTTTGCAGGTGTGTCTCGATAGCGGAGCAAAGAAAGTGCTGCTTCCGATTACCAGCGCAGCAGACCTTGGCACCGTGCCGCCGGAGCTGGTGGGTAGTTTTAATCTGATTTTCTACAGCAGCGCGGAAGATGCGGTGTTTAAGGCGTTGGGGGTAGAGTAACATGGCAAGTAAAATTTGCAAGATTGTTTATTTTGATGAGGACTCAGTCACAGATTATGTTCAGATTGTTGCTGGAGGAACGCTTGAGAAAACAACAGAGCTATTGAATTCAAGTGATTTAAGTGAAGAGCAAAAGGCAGATGTTTCTGCCAAGGGGGGAATCGGCGGAGTATTTAAGGCCTTACTTGGTTGGGAAGCGTCGGCAAGTGGCGAAGTTTCTGCTGGTTTAGCATTGAATCGCAACAAAATGGTAAAAAACAT
>CABQGZ010000160.1 GCA_902463835.1 uncultured Lachnospiraceae bacterium | reverse complement strand
CGTTCAGCTATAATGAAGTCATTCCTTCCTGTGACATTAGTGTTCATAATAGTGGAAAATTAGTGCTTGAGAGTGGCGTCACAGCAGATGACGGCGATGCTGCCACCTCCGAGCAATGTCTGGTTTACCAGTCAGGCAAATTGTATTACATTGACGCAGAAGGAACGCTGCAGGAGTATACGGAGGCTGCAAAAGCAGAATAACATTTCGCAGAAAACTGAGGGAGAGCATTATGAGAAGCAAACGAATAAAAATTCTCTGTGTGCTTATACTGGGGCTGGCATGCATCTGCATGCCAGCCTGCCAGATTGCCGGAACACCAAAAGAGAACAAGGAGCCGGAAGAGCAGACAGAACAGAAAAAGAACGAAACGATGGACTGGACAAACGATCTGCCGGAGGAATCTGAGGAGTCAGAGGAGGATGAGCAGCAGGATACAGAAGGGGCGGAAGAATCGGAGGCTTCGGAAGAAGAGCTGGCGGATAGCCAGGACGGAGACGATATTGTGGAGGAACCAGTTGAGGACAACACGGATTCCAGAGACGCCTGGGACGAATCAGGCGCAGAATCGGAGGAGTGACATCTCATGGAAGCATTGCGGAAGGCGGGAAGAAACCATGTATAAGCCAAGCTACAAATATGCAATTTTTGACATGGACGGCACATTGCTGGACACCATGTATCGGCAGCGCAACGCGGCGGTGGAATATCTGAGAAATCATGGACAGCTGGATCTGGCGGATGAGCTGCAGGACAAATTTTTGTATGTACCTAATTACCAGTCCATGGAAGCGATCCAGCCTCTGTGTAGGGAGCGGGGCATACCGGTGGTGACCAAGGCGGATATGATAGCGATCAAGCGCGGGCATTATGAAAATCCCAAGGAAAAGCCGGGCGCACGAAGGTTTCTTGCACTTTTAAAGGAATACGGAGTGCGAATGTGTGTTATAACTGCCACTGAGCGGGAACTGGTCACAGCCGCCATGAAAAATGCAGGTATGGGGGAGTATTTTGAATTTTATCTCACGTCGGACGAATTTCCGGAGGGGAAGACAGGGACAGCGATATTTGAAGAGGCGTTGAAGCTGTTTGGCGCGAAAGCAGGAGAGACGGCAGTGTTCGAGGATGCGCTGTACAGCATGAAGCGTGCCAGGGCTGTGGGAATGCACATCGTTGCCATTGAAGATGATATTGCCATCAATGAACGGGAGAGGATCAAAGAGATGGCCGACGAATATTTTGTGACTTATCCCGTATAGATAGAAAGAGAATTTCAAAGGGAAGCGAGGAAAATCGTATGAACACAGTGAAAATTGAAAAAAAGAGTGCCCTTATGGTGGCACACCGGGGTGCCAGCGGGCTGGAGCCGGAGAACTCCATTCCGGCGTTTGTGGCGGCGGGAAACAGAAGCTATTTTGGAATCGAGACGGATGTCCATGTGACAGCAGACGGCAGGTTTGTCTGCATTCATGATGAGATGACGGGGCGCGTTGCGGGAGATGATATCAATGTTGAGACCTCCTCCTACCATCTGGTGCGCAAGATTGTTTTGGACGATCAGTGCGAGCTGGAGAAAAAGACAGGCGTAAAAATCGGGAAGGAAAAGGGACGGGAGGATCTGCTCATTCCCCGTCTGGAGGATTACATCAACATCTGTAAAAAGTATGAGAAGACGGCAGTGTTGGAAGTGAAAAATAAGATGGAAGCAGGGGATCTAAAAAGACTGGTAGAGGAGATTCGGGCGCTTGGTTACCTGGAGCATGTGATTTTTATCTCTTTCTCCCTGGACAATATGATCCAACTGCGCAAAATGCTTCCGGGTCAAAAGCTTCAGTATCTCACAACGAAGTATAACGAAGAAATCCATCGGGCGCTGACGAAATATAAGCTGGACTGGGATGCCTGGTATCCGGCGGTGACGAAGGAAATCATTGATCGGCTGCACAGAGAGGGAATCGTCATCAATACATGGACGGTGGACAATTGGGAGGATGCAGAAAAGCTTGCCGCGTGGGGCGTGGATTTTATTACCTCAAATATGTTGGAATAAGGAGAAAGGGAAATGGCAGTGAATAAAAAGCAGAGATTAAAGGCAGCAAGTGTTCCGCTGGTGACCCACGATCCGTTTTTCTCCATCTGGTCGTCCAGCGATTGTCTGTATGATTCGGATACCGTTCATTGGAGCGGTATCTGTCAGAGGATGAACGGTTATCTTGTGGCGGATGGGAAAGCATATAGCTTTATGGGTAAGCGGATTCCATGTGCAATGCTTCCTCAGGTATCACGGAAGGTGACTGCTACTGCAACAGAGTATGTATTTGAAAATGAGAAGGCGGCGCTGACGCTGCGCTTCACATCCCCGCTTTTGCTGGACGATATGGTGCTCGTCTCAAGGCCATGCACCTATGTGGATTTTGAGGTGGAGAAAAAGGATGTGCAGGAGATAGAGCTTCATTTTGAGGTATCAGCCGATCTGGTTCGCACAGGGCGGGATCCCGTGCTGGTACACAACAATGTATGGACAGGACGGGATGTCACGTATTCTTATATGACAATGGGCAGGGCAAAACAGGAACCGCTCAATGGCAGCGGGGATAAGGTGACAATTGACTGGGGGTATGCGTATCTTGCTTCCGAGAAGGAAGGCGTGCAGTTCTCCTATGATCCGTCCTTAGAGAGAATGATGATGGCTGTGAAAATAGAGGAGGAGAGGGAAACGGTACACACGATCCTTGCTTATGACGATCTTCTTTCTATTCATTATTTTGGCCAGTGGAGGAGAGCATACTGGACCAAGAAATATCCTACGATTTTTGATGCCATTGGCGCTGCGTTTGCGGACATGGAAGACGTCCGGAAGAGGGCTGCGGAATTTGATGAAGCGCTGGAGAAGCGGGCCAGAGAGATCGGCGGAGATGATTACGCTTATCTCTGCAGCATGAGCTATCGGCAGGTGGTCTCAGCGCACAAATTAGTAACCGATGAAAAAGGAGAGATCCTCTTTTTGTCAAAGGAGAATGATTCCAACGGATGTATCGGTACCGTGGACGTCAGTTATCCGTCGATACCGCTGTTTCTTTTATATGATACGGAATATGTAAAAGGAATGCTGCGGCCAATCTTTAAATTTGCGGCTATGGATGTCTGGAATTATGATTTTGCTCCCCATGATGTGGGGAGATATCCCTATGCCTGGGGGCAGGCCTACGGGGTAAAAACCCGCATCGCAGGAATGAGATTGGAGGAGGCAGGTCCGGCAGTGCATCCGCCCTACTTCATGTATCCGGCGGCTTGTGAGGTATTTGATCTGAAATATCAGATGCCCGTGGAGGAATGCGGAAATATGCTGATCATGTGTGCGGCAGTCTGTATACAGGAGAATTCCGCAGAGTTTGTGGAACCATACTGGGATACGTTAAAGCAGTGGAGAGAATATCTGCTGAAGTATGGGGCGGACCCGGGAGAGCAGCTCTGTACGGATGATTTCGCGGGACATCTGGCACATAATACGAATCTTTCTATAAAAGCGATTGTGGGAATCGAGGCTTATGCAAAGCTTGCCGGATTACGTGGAGAGCAGGAGAGCGCAGAGCGGTATCACAAGGTGGCGAAGGATATGGCGAAGGATTGGGAGAGACGTGCAAAGGCAGAGGATCATTACCGGCTGACCTTCGATGATCCGGAAAGCTGGAGTCTGAAGTACAATCTGATCTGGGACAGACTGTGGGGCAGTGAATTGTTTTCGAAGGATGTTTTCGAGACAGAGCTTGCCTATTATGAAAAAAAGCTGGCACGCTACGGGGTACCCTTAGACAGCCGTTCCAGTCAGACGAAAAGCGACTGGCAATTGTGGTGTGCGGCCATGTCGGATGATGAAGCACAGACAAAACGATTGATCGCGCCGGTTGCCAGGTATCTGGAAGAGACGGAGACGCGGGTACCTTTTTCTGACTGGTACGACGCAGAGAGCGGAAGATACTATGCGTTTATTGCGCGCAGTGTGCAGGGCGGTATTTTTATGCCTATGCTCCGACAGGAATATCGGAAGACGGAACAGCGGCATTGATGAGCGTGGAGGAAAAGGAATATGGAGAGAAAAGTAGGATTATCGATTGTGCGGCTTCAAAATGTATATGGAGATAAAAGAGCTCTGGAAATTGCAAAGGAGATTGGCGCGGATGCGGTGGATTTTAATCTGGACAATCAGGATTACCGGAAGGTCGCTTCCATATACAGCAAGGGCGATGCTGCTGTAGCGGAGTATTACAAAGAACTGGGAGCATATGCAGGTGAATTGGGGCTTATTATTTCCCAGACCCATGGGAAGCTTCCAGGATTTATCAACAATAAGGAGGAGGATGACGCGCTGGTGGAAAATTCCCGCCTGGATTGTCTTGCTACAGCTATGCTTGGAGCTCCGGTCTGTGTGATCCACAATGCAAGCTCTATCTCCATGGGAGCAGACCCGGATCCTGGACTCATGCATCAGCTGAGCTTTGATATGTTTACCAGAACTCTTCCGTATGCGAAGAAATATGGAATTAAGGTGGCGACGGAGACCTTCGGCGATGCAGTCATGTACAACAGCTGCGACTTTTTTGGACAGATTGAAGAATTTATGAAGGCCTATGAAGACATCAAAGGGGTAGAGGAATACAGCGATTACTTTACCGTCTGCATTGACACAGGTCATTCCAATAAAGCCATGCGGTACGGCAATCCAACCCCGGGGGATGTGATCCGCAGAGTAGGGGGAGATATTGATGTGCTGCATTTGAATGATAATGATACATTGACTGACCAGCACAAGATGCCCATGACAGGAACCATTGACTGGGAGGATGTTTTTGATGCCCTGGACGAAGTAGGGTATCACGGGGTTTACAATATGGAAGTGAAGCTTGCGCATTTTGGGGATGATTTCCTGATCGAGCATGCCGAATTTGCAGTGAAGCTCATGAAATATCTGCTGAAGAAGCGGTATGGAACGAATTAGATTAGAGGAGTGCTGGAAGAGTTTTTTGTTGACAAGAACTGGAAAATTCAATATACTAAGATTGATTAATTGTTCAGGAGGGCTACAATATGAAGTGTCCGTTTTGCAGCAGTGACAACACAAGGGTAATTGATTCCAGACCGGCGGATGACAATAGCTCCATCCGGCGCAGAAGACTTTGCGACGAGTGTGGGAAGCGCTTTACCACCTATGAGAAGGTGGAGACTATTCCGCTGATCGTCATCAAGAAGGACAACAACCGGGAGCAGTATGAGCGGGCTAAGATTGAGGCCGGAGTGCTGCGTGCCTGCCACAAGCGTCCGGTGTCCGCCAACCAGATCAACAAGCTGGTGGATGATGTGGAGACAGAGATTTTCAACCGGGAGGAGAAGGAGATTCCAAGCGCCGTCATCGGCGAGATTGTCATGGATAAGCTGAAGGATCTGGAGGCAGTGGCGTACGTGAGATTTGCCTCTGTGTACCGGGAGTTCAAGGATGTCAACACCTTCATGAATGAGCTGAAGAAGATCCTGGATAAGTAATAGAGCTAGTGACAGTTCAGCCCGCTCCATCGGCAGAGCAGCAGTGACAGAGAAGGAGAGATTATGCGCATAACAGCAGAACATACATCATGCCTGGTGGTTGATTATCAGGAGAAAATTGTCCCGGCAATGGCGGAAAAAGAGGCGCTTCTGGCCAATTCCGTAAAGCTTTTAAAGGGACTGGGGATTCTGGGAATCCCAAGGATCATCACCGGGCAGTACACCAAGGGCCTGGGACTGAATGTACCGGAGATCTTTGCAGCGGCCGGGACAGAGGAATACTTTGACAAGCTGACCTTCAGCTCCTTTGAAGTCCCTGAGGTAAAGAAGGCATTGGGACCGGAAAAGGGAACGGTGCTTCTCTGCGGCATTGAGGCCCATGTGTGTGTGCTCCAGACGGCCATCGATCTGAAGGAGGCGGGCTATCAGCCCGTGCTTGTTGTGGACTGCATTTCTTCACGGAGAGAGAGCGACAAGGAGATTGCCTTGATACGGGCGCAGCAGGAGGGAATCCTTCTGACCACCAGCGAAGCAATTTTATTTGAATTGACCAGAGCGGCCGGGACAGATACTTTCAAGCAGATATCAAAGCTGGTGAAATGACAGTGAGAGAAAAAGGGAGCATCTATGTTGCAGAGATTTTATCCGGGAGAATATCTGGATTCCACCTATAAAATTGATTTTGAAGAATTGTACCGGCAGGGATATCGGGGGCTGATCTTCGATATCGACAACACGCTGGTACCCCATGGGGCGAAGGCGGATGCGCGGGCAAAGGCTCTGTTTGAGCGATTGCGTCGGCTGGGATACGACTGCTGTCTTTTGTCCAACAACAAGGAGGCCCGGGTGAAGCTGTTCAACGACGATGTGCAGGTGCGTTACATCTATGACGCTCACAAACCCTCCGTGAAGAATTACAACCGTGCCATGGAGCTTATGGGGACGGACCGAATCAACACCATTTTTGTGGGAGACCAGATTTTTACGGATGTGTATGGGGCCAACCGGGCTGGGATCCGCACGATACTGGTGAAGCCCATTCACCCGAAAGAGGAGATACAGATCGTATTGAAGCGGTATCTGGAGAAAATTGTGCTCTTCTTTTATCGAAGACAGCAGAGGAGAAGGGCAGCCTTCCATGTTGATTTATGAGACAGAATCATATAGAATATGGAAGGCGGAGGGAATGATGGCACAGCAGAAATGTGATGGTTCAGCTGGAAAGTGTGCCAGAAGCAGGAATGTGGAATGAGCTTAAAAATTATTATAGAAAAGGAAGAAGTAGTATGAGAGTAGCAATCGGCAATGACCATGCGGCAACATCACTGAAAATGGAGATTATGGAGTATATCAAGGAGTTAGGCCATGAGGTCATTAATTTCGGCACGGACAGCAATGACAGCTGTAACTATCCCGAATACGGAGAGAAGGTGGGACGGGCGGTAGCCTCCGGGCAGGCGGACTGCGGCATCCTGATCTGCGGAACCGGCGTGGGCATCTCCATCGCGGCCAATAAGGTGAATGGCGTCCGGGCAGGCGTATGCTCCGAAGCCACCACAGCGCGGCTGATCAAGGAGCACAACAATGCCAACATCCTGGCTTTCGGCGCAAGAATCGTTGGGCCGGAGCTGGCGAAGGATATGGTGAAGGCCTATCTGGAGGCGGAGTTTTTGGGGGGCAGACACCAGACTCGTATCGATATGTTTGCTCAGATTGAGGAGAGAAATCAAAAAAAAGGTTGAAAAATATGGCATTTTATTATAGAATATAGAAAGCAACAGGACAAGTAACGTCCTGGAGGAGTTTAAGGAGGAAAATCGAATGATTTCAGCGGGAGATTTTAGAAATGGTATAACAATCGAATTAGATAATAATATATACCAGATTATTGAGTTCCAGCACGTAAAGCCTGGTAAGGG
>CABQGZ010000159.1 GCA_902463835.1 uncultured Lachnospiraceae bacterium | reverse complement strand
CCGCACTGAGGGGCAGGGTTTCCGTGGATTCGTCCTGGCTTCCGAAGATGGCGGCCCCGCAGCCGATGAGGACAACAATAACGATCACCAGAACGGAAGCAACTCCACCGGCAGCAATGGCTGTGTATAGTGCCTTTGCCGCCTCTACCGCAGACCTGGCCAACTTTGCTGCCAGCTCTGCGGCTTTCTTTGCGGCCACCACCGCCCTGCGCCCAGCGGTGGCGGCTGTGTGGCTGCTCTTTTGGGCAGCTGTGATGGTGGCCTTTTGCGCTTCCTGAAAGGCTTTCTCTGCGGTGGAATCCACAATTCTTTCAGATGCCCATTCAGCGGTCTTAATGGGGACAGCACCCTGTTTGGTACGAATCGGCAAATCGGATTTCTTTTTTATAGGAATCTGCCCTTTAGATGCCGTTCCCTTGTCAAGCGAAACCGTGTTATGGAAACCATCTGCCTTTGCGGTGCCAACTGTAGAGCTTCTGGTTTGGTCCATTGGTTTGAAAACCGCCTGACTATCTGGCAACGGTATTGTGGAAGAATTTCTTTTGGATGCCTCCACCTGCTGAGAAAAATGTGCTTGCTCAATTTGCAGTTTCTCCTGCTTTTGGGTCTGCCTCTGCCGGACAATGTTTTGTACAGCTGCTTTCCGTGCTGCTTCCTGCTGCGCAGTCTGGGCAGGGACAGCTATAGATTGCTCACGGGTGCGAATTGGCTTTTGGGCAGTGCGGTGAGACAAAGCATCGGAGCTTTCCGGGACACCTCCCGTTGCATTTGCCTGCTGTTGCTGGACGATTCTTTGTACCGCTGCTTTCCGCCCCGCTTCTTGCTGTGTTGCAGGACGGCTTCTGGAAGGCCCTTTTGCAGGTGTCTTTTGATATTCCTCCGGCATATCCGCTTCCGACGAAATACCATGCTTATCATCATTCCTTTGGTGAAGCGAGCGTATTTCCCGCACAGCCAGGGAGGCCCCATCCCGAACGGCATCCTCTGCCGTCCGGGAGATTTTTTCCTCCGCATAGCTGTTCGGGGACTCTGACTGCTCATTTTGCTTTTGTGCTGCCTGCTCCTGCCTTGCTTTTACGAAGCTGCGCTGCATCTGCTGCTGGGCGGTGTTGAGAACGGGCTTTCCCTGATTTTGCCTTGTCTTGATTTCCGGCAATGGCCTCGCCTCCGATCAGGATTGACCGGCAAACCGCCCTTCACCGGGACGGGTGGTCATAAGCTGGTAGAGCTTGGTATTTTTCGGAAAACGGTTGATGAAAGGCACCAGGGCACTGCCGTATTTGATAAGGCCGGAACCGGCTTCCACATTGGTGATGTAGTTCATCTGCTCATTGGAGATATTCAGCAGCCGTCCCAGCTTCTCCCGGTCAGATGCCGCCTGATTCAGCATGACAATGAATTCGGAGTTGGAAAGCATGGTGCTGGCCTGAACGGAATCCAGCAGATACTCCACATTCTGGGTAATTGCTGTGGGAAAAGCGTTGCGCTTTCGGAACTGCCGCCATGCGGAGTTGAAGAAGGCGGCGGAAAACTCATTTTCAAAAACCACATGGAATTCGTCAATGAATACATGGGTTCGTTTTCCTTTCTTCCAGTTCAGGGTCACACGGTTCAGCATGGTGTCCGTAATGACCAAGAGTCCTGTGGGCTTCAGCTGCGCCCCCAGGCCGTGAATGTCAAATACCACCACCCGCTTATCCAGGTCCACATTGCTCTGCTTTCCGAAAATATCCAGCGAGCCGGTGGTGTACAGCTCCAAAGACAATGCAATCTGCTTGGCTTCCGGCTCCGGCTGCTCCAGCAGGGTGTCCCGCAGGGTGCAGAGGGTGGGAACCGTTCCTGTATAGGCTTCATTCCGGTAAACCATTGTAATGCACCGGTCAATAATGGATTTGTGCTGGGGACCAACCCCTTTCTTGTCGATCTGCTCGATCAGGGACATGATGAACTCGGACTTGACCACAATGGGGTTGTTCTCCCCATAGCCGTCCACCATGTACATGGCGTTGAGCCGATCTCGTCCGCCTGCGGAAACATGGATCACAGACCCCATATCCCCCATGGCCTCCACCAAAGGGGCGTACTCCCCTTCAGGATCACAGACAAGAATATCGTCCTCGGTGTTCAGCATCAGGAAGGTCATCAGCTCCTTGGCAGAGAAGGACTTGCCAGAGCCGGGGACGCCCAGCAGGAATGCGGACTGGTTCAGCAGATTCTCCTTGTTGCACATGATGAGGTTGTGGGAGATGGCGTTTTCTCCAAAGTAGATGCCGCCCTTGTCCATGATCTCCTGAACCTTAAAGGGCATGAACACCGCAAGGCTTTCCGTGGTCAGGGTGCGGAAGGCGTTGAGCTTCCGGGTGCCAATGGGCAGAACTGTGTTCAAGCCGTCCATCTGCTGGTATTTGAGGACAGCCATCTGACACATCCGCTTTCGGGCGGTGGAGAGAATAGCATCCGTATCCATATCCAACTGTTCCTTGGTATCCGCGGTAATGACCATGGTCAGGATACCGAAGATCATCCGCTGGTCACGGGTGGTCAGATCATCTAAAAACTCTTTGCTTTCCTTTCGCTGCAATTCCATGTCATAGGGAACAACCGCGGAAAAATTGTTGTTGCTGTTCTGACGTCGCTGCCAGTTGGTGATATTTGTTTCCACACCCAGCAGACGGTTTTCTACCTCCCGAACAGCTTCATCTGTGGGAATGGGCACCATGTCGATGGACAGCATCATGTCCCGGTTCAGATCGGTCAATTCGGATACGAAATCATCCTGAATATAGCTGGCGTAGTCCTTGAGGTACAGTACCCTGGCGTACCGTTCCCCAATCTGGAGATAGTCGCTGTGCCGTTCCATGGAATCCGGGCAGATGTAGTCCCGGAAGCTGTGACCCTTCCGGGCAGAGTCCCGGAGAGAGAAGCGGAACTCATTCTCTTCTCCCCTGCGGTAGAAACGGTGGAGAATTTGCAGCCGTTCCATGGCATTCATGGGGCCGCAAGTGGAGCCAAGTGCAGCGAAGTGAGAGGACAGGTCTGCTTCCACACGGGCGAAGAAGCTCCGGGCGGCATCCACGTCCTTTTTGCGGACAGAAACTGTCAAAAATTTCTCCTGGACAATGCCGTTGCCATTGGTGGCCTTGTCCAGAAGCATCTGGTTGTATTCCTCCCGGTAGTCGTCTAGACCGTCCCACTGCATGGGCATGAGAATGGACTTTTCAAAGTTGATCTGGCTCATCTTATGATTGAAGATGGTGATTTTAGTGGTAGCTCCGCAATCCAGACTGTTGATAAGGGCAGAGTAGCCCCGGAACATCTTTTCTTTGTCCGGCTCCGAGGCCACCTGATAATTGATGTCCGTGAAGCGGAAGGTTTTTGCGTACCGTCCACCGGTGAGGAAAATCCCGTCCTCCCAGATTTTCTGAATGGGGATCACATCCTGGACACGCCGGGGAATGACATATTTCTCCCGGTCCTGCCGTACCAGGGTACGAATGGATTTCATCATTTTTTATACGCCTCCTTTTCGTGGTTAGAGATGGTGTCCTCCAACAGCTTGTAGTAGAGATTGTCCGGCTCGCAAATGAGCTTTTTCGGTTCCAATACCTCAGACCGGAACCAGGCCCAGGCCAGCTGTTCAGCGGTCATGCCGTGATAGTTAATGAATCCCATGGCCGCAAAAGGTGCGGCTCCCAGAATACACATCCAGCTGACGGTTTCCGTCCCCACATAGGGCTTCAGCAGAAAGTACAGCCCCACGGCAACCAGCATTGCCGCCAGTGAGAAGCCGCACTGCCGCATGGAGAGGCCCAGGAACATGGATTCGCTGTAGGACTGGATTTCTTTGTTGATTTTTACTTCCAATGGTTTCCTCCTTGTTTTGTGTAAAAGAAAAACGCCTCCCGATTTGGAAGGCGTTGGATTGCAGCTAGGGAACTTTTTAATGAAATAGCGGCAAAAAAGTTCCCTAGATTGAAATGTCATTTTACAGCCCCATCATCTCCCGCACGACCCTGTCTGCCATTTTCACAGAACCCACGAGGATCAGCATATTGAAAATCAGCTCTCCGATATAGCTCCACACCATCGTAGCAGCTGCCGCTCCCGCATCCACCACAGGGGGCGAGGATGCAAAGGCGGAGAAAATCACGCAGGCCAGAACAATGACGGCTCCTTCCAGGCAGACGGAAGCGTAGCTTTTGAGAAAGCTCTTGCCAATGCTCTGGGTGGGTTCCCCGGCAAAGGTGGACAGCGGAATGGGGGCAATGGCTGTGTACATAAACATTTTGAAAAAGCGCCCGTAGACGCTGAGGATCATCTGAAAAGACAGCACCCAGATGAACAGGCCGCCGATCAGCGTGACGGCCCACAACGGGATGGATTCAAAGAACCCGCAGTCCTCAATGGCCGAAACGATTTCAGACGGCAGCACAGCGGACTGGGGCTGTCCAAAGCCAGCTGCCTGCATGATGGTGGAGATCACCCCCTGCACAATGTCCAATAGTGCCAGCATCAAATCCATGCCGTAGGAGATCACGCCCTTAGCAAGAGCAAACCGCACGAACAGCCGCAATGCGTGTTCCGGGCGTTTGACTTCCGTCAGGGAGCCACAGGTTTTCATAACACCGATCACAAAGAACAACACCAGCAGGGCATAGCCAATGGCCTGCAAGGCCCCGTGAATGCTGGATACCACATTCCAAAGAGTGCCGCCCTTGAAGCTGGTGGGAGACTGGGTAATGAGCTGCCAGATCTCACTGAGCTTGTCATTCCAGACATTCAGAGCTTTTTCCAGGTTTTGTACGACCCAGTTGTCTGACAATGGTTTTCACCTCCTATCCTGGGCAGGCCCTGCGGCCTGCCCTTTGTGGTTTCTTACGCAATGATCAGGTCCAGAATCTCCTTGGCGAAGGTGATGACAATACCACCGGCCAGAGTCAGAAAGCCATTGCTCCGCTGGGAAGGATCATGGGACTGCAAGGAGAGACCCACTTGGACAATGCCCCAGCCCAGCAGAATGAGGCCCACGGCCCGGATCAGGCCGAAGATAAAGGTACTCAGATTGTTGACCACGGTCAGGGGATCATTGGCGGCATAGGCGGGCACGGTCAGGCCCAGGATCATGGCACCGGTGAGAACGGCGCAGCTGTAACGGCGGAAGCCCTTGCGAACATTTTCGGGCATGGGCAGACGCTTAGAAGTACGACGGGTGGGATGAATGATGTTGTGGATGATGTTTTTCATAAGTTACCTCCTGATGTTTGTTAGAATTTTGATTTTGGTTATTTTCCTGCGCTTTCTTGCGCATGAAGTCATAGACTTCCTCCTCGGTGAGGACGACATAATCCCCAGTGTCGGTGTCCTCTGGTATCGCCTGTTTCAGCTTTTCCAGGTTGATGGAAACAGCGGCAACGCTCAACGGGTCTGTGCCGTGCTGGTAGGCCTCAGCCTTTCCATCTGTGGTGAGGGCCACATTGGGGTGCTTGAGGATGTTGTATTTCAGATCCTTCACAGGGCGTTCGCCCCGAATAAAAAGAAGCGCGTAGCGGTTGTCCAGCATACGCACTTCATCCGGGGTCATCAGCTCCCGTCCGGCAGTCTGAAAGTTGGTGGTGTAGCTTCCGCTGCGGCCTTTGGACTGGCCGTAGGTGTTGGTATCGATGGTCTGTTTTCCCAGCAGCTTGGACACATACTCGTGGGTGGACTGTTCATTGCCGCCCAGGTACAAAAAAGTGTCACAATTACCTACAATACTTTCCCATTGCTTGTCAAACAGGACTTTCAGCTGGGCGAGATTCTGTAGGATGATGCTGACGGAAATCTCCCGGCTTCGCATGGTGGCAAGGAGCTTGTCAAAATCATCGGGCAATGCGACATTCGCAAATTCGTCCATGACAAAGTGGACGTGGACCGGCAGCCGCCCGCCATGCTCAAAGTCTGCTTTCCGGTAGAGCTGCTGGAACAGCTGGGTGTAGAGCATTCCAACAATGAAGTTGTAGGAGCTGTCGCTGTCTGGGATCACCGCAAAGACGGCGGTTTTCCGCTCCCCGATTTCTCCCAGCTCCATTTCATCCGTCTGGGTGATGCCCGCCAGAGAAGTCAGGTTGAACTTTTCCAAATGGGAGATCAGGGTGATCTGGATGGATTTCAGCGTCTTGCCGCTGCCGGAGTGGTAGCCCTTGTAGTACCGCACGGCGATATGCTCGGGATTTCTACGCTCCAACCGCTCGAACAGCTCGTCCAGGGTAGATACATATTCCTCGTTGTCCTCCTTCACGTCCCCAGCCCGGATCATATCCATGACCATGGGGAAGTTCTGCTCCTCCGGGGGTGCTTCGTAGTGAAGATAGGAGATCAGGGCCTTTAAGAGCATGGCCGCCATATCTTCCCAGAAGTGGTCGGAGGATTTACTGTCCTTGGGGGTGGTGTTCTTCATAATGTTGGTGGCAAGCCGCTGAATGTCATCATCATCCCGGAGATATACAAAGGGATTGTAGCAATGGCTCCGTTCGGGATTGATCAAATCCAAAACCTTAATGACATACCCCTTTTCCTCCAGAAGATGGCCGGTGTCTCGCAGCAGTTCTCCCTTGGGGTCCAGGATCACGAAGGAGGTGTTGGCCTGCATGATATTGGGCTTCGCGTAGCAGCGGGTCTTGCCGGCACCGGAACCGCCGCAAATCAGGACATTTAAGTTCCGGCGGTGCTTCCTGCCGTCCAGGCCCAACGCCACCTGCTGGGTCAGCAGTTTATTTTCATTTCCACCTTGGCGGTATTTCTTGCTGACTGCCCCGGGATCACCCCATCGGGCAGAGCCTTGTTCCTCCCGCCTGCGATAAACACGCTCGTTGGAAACGTAGATGCCAACGCCCAGGCCATAGAGCATGAGGAAGATCAGCAGTGTTTTGAGACTCTTGTCACACCAGACGATATGAAAGGGATTTTCCAGTGCTGTACCGAAGCCCTTCAACAGCGTACCCAGACCACCTTCCAATAGAGGAGCGGCCAGCAAGGCCAGCCAGACAACGGGGACAATACCGCAGACATAGAGAACGCAATTTTGCCGGGACAGCTTATCGTTCACGGTCAAACTTCCTTTTTAGCTTTTTCTCCGGCGCGTCAATCACTTTGATTAGCAGGGCATTGATGTCCTCCGTGGGCTTGCCGTCCCGGATCAGGTCATTGCGGAAGGCGTTCAGGCCATTGACCATGAGCCGCTGCTCATAGTCGCTGACCTGAATCAGATGTTGTACTTCTGCCATACACGCCTCCTTTACCGGGCATCGTCCCGCTGTTTGCTCCCGTGGCTTTTGGCATCCAGGAAGCGGAACATATCGGCGGAGATCTGATTGGCGGCGGTGCGGATGGATTTTAGATATTCCCGCAACTGCTTCGGCTCCATCTCCGTATACTTCTGGGGCAGCTGGGTGACGGCAAGAGTTTTGCCATCAATCCCATTGCGCTGGCAGAGAATATTGC
>CABQGZ010000158.1 GCA_902463835.1 uncultured Lachnospiraceae bacterium | reverse complement strand
TATAGCCGCTGCCCAGCAGCTCGCCCAGCTGATTCGGCCAGCTGTCTGCCGCCGCGTTTGCAGCCCCGGAGCCCCAGGTCAGACTGTCGCCGATGCAGGCGATCTCGATGGGCTTTTTCGTTCCGCTGCCGGCAATGGCTGCCAAAGCTGACACAAGCGTCCCTTTTTCTGCCGCAAGCTCTTTCTGGGTCGCAGCCGGAAGTCTCCGCAGCACATTCCATGCGGCCTCCAGCTTGGTACGGCCGGCGCCTGCCTGCAAGGCATCCGCGTGAATCTGACGGAAGCTTGCTGCCAGATCGCCCGTCCACCTGTTTACTGCCTCCCACAATGCCTGCAATTTTCCCTGCTCCACTGCTAAAAATCCTTTTGCCTCTGCGCCAAGGGCCCCAAAGGCTGCCAGAGCCGCTTCAATGTCCGCTTTGTCCTCCGGCATAACGGTATTAACATCCTTGCCGATGGTTCTTGCGTAATCCGCCTTAAAGCACTCGGCTGCATCCTTCGCGGAACCGGTAAAGTTGAAGCTGATGTTGTCAATATAGGACTGATAATTGGTCAGTGCCCACGCCATGGTACTGAGGGCAAATTTGCCTTCGTTCAGTTTTACCTGAACCTCCGTCTTTCCGCCTCCTGCTGCCTTCTGATCCAGCAGATACGTTTCCGCATTGCCGTACGCATCCATCAAGATGAACCGGCACTCGCTTCCGTCCTCTGCGTAATCAAATACAAAATGGGTCCATTCGTATTCATTTGCCGGAACTGTAGAATAGCAGGAACCCGGTTTGATCGCAGTTGCCTGATAAGCTCCAGCCTCACTTGATTTGACCACCTTACGAATAGCATAGCAGAAGCTTGCCCCGTCACGTTTATTCTGTGTATCCGGCGCATTCTCCCGCCGTACATAAATTGCCTTATAATTGTCCACATCCTGATACCAGTATATGAACATGACGCCGGAGTTCCAATCAGCCGCCATAGAATACAGATCGCCGCTGACCGAAGCCAGCTTCTGCCCGCCTGCCGTCTGCTCTGTCCAGATCTCATCCTTCAGGGTATAGACTGGAAAATGCTTTTCATTGAAAAGATATCCCTCCTGCCAGGGGTTCCTGTCGCCTGGCTTTGACGTGTTGGCCAGCGGCCGGAATACCTTGCTGCTGGTGTTGATCTCCTGTTTCGGATTATCCGCAATGCCCCAGCCCTCGGCGCCGTCCTTCAACGCCACCCAGTTGTCTGTGTTGCCAGATTCAAAGTCATCCTCAAAGTAGCCGCCCACAGCCTGGGACAATTCACTGATCCTTGCTTTCAGCGCGTCAAGATTGGCTTTTTCCGCCGTCAACAGCAGCTTTGCCTCATTACTCAACGCCTGATAGATTGCCAGCGCCACATCCACGGCCACCCGGTCATCCACCGTCACATTTTCCACTGTTTTTCCCAATATCGCTGCATGGGCAGCTTTGAAGCCATCCGCTTCCTTCTGCGCCTCGTCATCACCCACGATCACACCGTCGAATTCAAAGGAGACGGAATTGATGTTGGCATAATGGGAAGCCCCGTTATATCCGGTTTCCACGCCCAAGGCAAACTGCATTCCATCCGTATTGAATTCCTTTCCTACGGCTTTGATCTTGATGGCAAAATCCTGCGTTGCGTCCTGCTTGTTTTGGAAAGAGATATTGCAGTATCCTGCCTCGCTGTAATCCAGGACGATCACAGCTCCTGTCTCCATACCGCTGAGCTTGCCGGTGTTCACATTATATTTCCCATTGCCGATGGTATCCTGCCGTGCATCGTTGGACTGTCCGCTTGCAGCATCAGGCCCCTTTGCCTCCGTAAACAAAAGATGCCACATCTTCGAGCCGT
Source organism: uncultured Lachnospiraceae bacterium (assembly GCA_902463835.1). Lineage (GTDB taxonomy): Bacteria > Bacillota > Clostridia > Lachnospirales > Lachnospiraceae > 14-2. The sequence continues at coordinate 5,627 of CABQGZ010000158.1, read as the reverse complement.
TGTTCCGAAGCTGAATTCCTTCATAATCCTCTGCTCCATTGTACCGATAAAGCAGCCGTAGTCTGGAATCATTGCTCGAATCCAACAACATGCTGTCGATATCAATCGTTACTTTTTTCAGCGGGAGATCGGGCCAGTTCGTCAGCGTGTAAAACGCATTGCCTTTCAACTTCTCTCCAATCTTCATCTGACCGTCAAAGGAAGCAACATCATTTCCAGTGCCCTCCAGTGCTCCCCAATTGGAATGGGCGGCACTAAAATCTGCCTGGATTACTGTAGTTCCCGCGTCCCCTGCAGCCGCAGCCACAAAACCGCCTGATAAGCCTGGCAAAAATACTGCTGCACTTAACACAACCGCCAAAAGTTTTGACAAAATCCTTCTGCGCATAAAAAACTCCTCCTTTTCTTTTTCTGCAAGTCTGAAACCGCAGTATTTCAAACTCATTTCCTTACTTACCATCATACAAAATGCATCTTTATAGCAAAAGAGACGTTTTCTATGATTTGTCACGCTTTTCATTTTTTTATCACTCATTGATATGGAATGTCAAAAAATCTGGCTTTTCGCCAACGATTACACAATACTTTAGCCGGTGCAGGCAGGCGGGAAGCAGAGACTCCTGCTTACTTGTGCTACCCGAGAAACAGGAGGAGAAGAATGAAAAAATTCCCGGCATATGTATAAAAAGCTACATACACCAGGAATTTTTGCATCAGTTTACTCCGAGGGAAGTTATCCCCATCCCTTACAGATGCCTGTCATGCAAAACGACGAGCAACCAGATGATCCACTGGCAGATAGACCGGCAAACCGTTCGCATACCCGATGGACATCTCTCCCTGAATCAGAGGATTTAGATATTCCACCATCTCATTCGTCAGATCATTCCCCCGCTCATTCAGGAAAGAATCCGGAACCGTCTTCATCTCATTTGCAATCTCCGCCACCGGCGCGCTCTCACATACAACAGTATATGGAGCATTGCTGATCCGGCGCAGGCAGAGCATCACGTCCGTCTGCCCTTCCGCCGCGAATTCTACCGCCTTCCTGCCCAGGGCTTCCGCCTCCACAAGATCTGTTCTGGACGCAATATGGGCGGCGCACCGCTGCATTACATTCAGCTCAATGGATCGGATCTTCACGTCCAGATGTTCGTTCAAAAAAGCCTCAAGGGCCTTACCAGTTCCGCTCAACTGGCTGTGGCCGAAGTTGTCGGCCGCACTCTCCGTGGCGCTGATGTACTGTCCGTCCCGATTCCGAATTCCCTCCGATACCGCCACAATCACATTGTGCTGCCGGGACAGCAGCTCTTTTACATCCGCCAGAAATTCCCCTTTGTCAAAGGCCCGCTCCGGCAGGTAGATCAGATGCGGTGCCGTATTGTACTCATTCCGCGCCAGCACGCTGGCAGCCGTCAGCCAGCCGGCGTCGCGCCCCATAACCTCCACAATGGTGACGCTCTTCACCTTATAGATATAGGTGTCATGGGCAATCTCCAGAAAGGTGGAGGCCACGTATTTCGCGGCAGAGCCAAAGCCCGGGGTATGGTCCGTCACACACAGGTCGTTGTCTATGGTCTTCGGGATGCCGATGACCCGCACAGGACTTCCCACCTTCTTCGCGTAAGCGGCCAGCTTAGCCACCGTATCCATGGAATCATTTCCGCCAATATAGAAAAAGGCGGCAATCTCCTTTTCCTCAAAAAATCGGAAGATTCTTTCATAGACCTGGGCATCCACCTCCAGCGCCGGAAGCTTATACCGACAGGAGCCCAGATACATGGCAGGCGTCATGATCAATCGGTTCCGCATTGCTTCGTTTCCCTGGAAAATCTCCGTGAGATTCAGCAGGCGATTATCCAGAATGCCTGTGATCCCGTTTAAGGAACCGTATATCACATCATATTGGTCAGAGTCTGCCACTCCAGCGATCACGCCTGCCAGGCTTGCATTGATGGCAACGGTGGGGCCTCCGGACTGGGCTACGATACAATTTTTCATCATAAGTGTTCTCCTTTATCTGTCTTTCAATTTCTTCAACGTCTGTTATCATCTAGGCCTGTTTCCTTCTCAGTACCACCGCGGTCTTTCCCGGAAGAGCCATCTTAAGACGCCCCGACCGCACCGGATATATCACCCGGTTGACGGAGTAATCCTCCTGTCTGGTATACATGATCTGTTCCAACTCGCACTCCTTCGGAATGCCTGTCTCCCAGACAGACAGATCTACATTGCGCAGACACGAATCGTTGTTTAACAAAATTACAAACTGTTCTTTGCGGTTAAACCGACCAAAGCACAGCAGATTGTCTTCGCCTCTCAATATTTTTACGGAACCTGTGCGGAAGGCTTCATACGTCTTGTGGATCCGTATCATCTCCCTGTGGAAGTCCAGCAGCTCTCTGTCCTCGTCTCCCCAGGGATAGGTTCTCCGGTTATCCGGGTCTGTAAAGCCGCACACGCCAGCCTCATCCCCATAGTACAGGGTGGGCGCGCCCGGCCAGGTCATCTGGAATACCACCGCTTCCTTCATAACGCCTTTGTCCACGCCCTGACTGGCTGCTTCACAGCCCAGGTACTCGGCCCTGCCCACCTTCCCATTGGTTCTGGTGAGAAATCTGGAGTGATCATGGTTGGACAGCTCGTTCATGGAGCAATACAGGGAAGGTGTCATCATTCTAGTCATATAATGGCTCATGGCATTTTCAAAATGTTCAAAGTTCCCCTTCATCTCTCCCCGGTACTCATCGCTGTGCTTCTCCATACCTGTGAGGAACCAGGTCAAAGGCTCCATAAAGGCGTCATAATTCATGACGGTATCCCACTGGTCTCCCTCCAGCCATTCCCTGGGATCTCCATAATGCTCCGCCAGTATGATGGCCTCCGGATTGGCCTCCTTCACCGCCTTCCGGAAATCCCGCCAGAACTGATGATTGTACTCCCCGGTATGACCAAGATCCGCCGCCACATCCAGACGCCAGCCATCCGCGTTGAAAGGCGGAGACACCCACTTTTTCCCGATCTGCAAAATGTAATCCTTCAGTTCCTTCGAGCCCTCATAATTCAATTTGGGCAGTGTATTGTGCCCCCACCAGCCGTCGTAGGTGGTGTTGTAGGGCCATGCATGGGGATTGGCGAACCGGAAAAAATCACGGTAGGGACTCTCCTGGGACACAAACGCCCCCGGCTCGTATCCCGCCTGCCCCTGGTAGATCCGCTCCCGGTCCATCCATTTGTTGAAGGAACCGCAGTGATTGAACACACCGTCTAAGATCACCTTCATGCCCCGCCTGTGGGCCTCCTCCACCAGTTCAATAAAGAGCTGATTACTGGCCTCCAGATTCCGCTTATCCGTCACGCGCTTCACATACCTTGTGGCTCTGGTATTGTCCTGCTCCCCGGTTGTCAGCAGATCGCCTTCATCCTCCACGATTCTCCCGTAATGAGGATCGATATAGTCATAATCCTGGATATCGTACTTGTGATTGGAGGGGGATACGAACAGTGGATTAAAATAAAGTACCTCCACCCCCAGCTCCTGCAGATAGTCAAGCTTCTTCTGCACTCCCGCAAGATCCCCGCCGTAGAACTCCGCCACGCCAAAGCTGGCCGGGTTCTTCCGCCAGTTCTCCACCCTCTGGCTGTAGGTCTTAATATAATGGTATTCGTTGGTCAATACATCGTTGTCAGGATCCCCGTTGCAGAACCGATCCGTCAGGATCTGGTACATCACCGCCCCCTTAGCCCAGTCCGGCGTGGTAAATCCCGGCACGATGGTAAAATAGTACATAGGTCTTAAGGAAGCAGCCACACCTCTCCGGTCGTAAAAGCACGAAAGATATCCTGTTGCTATCTGAAAGTAATAGTGTACGGGCTGATCCTCCATCTGCACCTTGCGCTCATAATAATCAAATTCTCCGCTGGTCTTAGTCTTCTCCATGGGAAGCTTTGTCTCTTCCCCCTCCTTCTGTATCAGACACAGCCAGACCATATCCACATTTTCTTTTGCCGCACGGAAACGGATGGTCACGATATCCCCCGCCTTCGGCTCCATGGGTATACGGTAGTCCGCCGTCCCATCGCTAAAGAGCGCTGATTTTTTCAAAACCGGACGCATACTCATCATATATTCTAACTTTCGTTCTAATTCATAAGCTGTATACACTTCGCTCACCTTTCATCTTATCGTCACTCTTTCTATTCTATCCAAAAGACGGCTGTAAATCAACCTTTTTTCACGGAATATTTCAACTCATGGTTCTTCTATATTTTTAGACCGCAAAAAGGACAGCCTTTCGATCTGCTGTCCTTTTCTAAGGAGAAGGTATTTTTACTATGGGGTGCCATTTAATAACCGCGAATAAAGTTGGCAGGACATCCCGCCATCCACAATAATCTCCGCACCGGTGATATTTTTTGACTCATCGGATCCCAGGAACCATGCTGCATTCGCGATGTCCTCAAAATCAGAAATTTCTCCGATTGGCGTCAGAGTACCATTTACAATTTGTTTTGATCCCATGTCATACCAGCGCTGTGTCTTAATGGTTCCCGGCAATACCACATTGCTGCGTATGCCATAAGTTCCCAAATCAATTGCGAAGGCTTTTGACATAGAATTCATGCCTCCCTTTGACGCGCTGTATGCACAGCGGTTCGGTATGGCACGATATGCGGTATTAGAGCTGATAAACACAATTGCACCTTTATGATGTTCACGCATGCGCAATGATGCCTGTCGTACGATCATAAAATTCCACACCAGATTCGTTTCAAATACTCTTTGAAATTCTTCAACCGGAACGGTAAAGAAATCCTGCCCTTTTGCCGGATCCGCGCCAAACCCCATATCTGCCGAATTCAGTATAACCGTTTCCACAAAACGCCCAAGGTTATCTATATCATTAAAAATATCTATAATACGTTTCTCATCACGGATATCCAACGCGTATCCACGGGCAAACACACCATATCTCTTTGCAACGGCTTTTGCAGCCTCTTCTGCCCGTTTGCGATCTCTCGATGTGATAAATACATCATAGCCTTCTTTCGCAAAACGTTCCGCACACGCCAGCCCTGTACCTACGGTACCACCTGTCACAAATACTGCTTTGCACATATTTTCTTTCACCCTCTCTTTTCCACTTTCTCAAATACTCTTACGTAATCTACAAGAAAGGTGTCTCCTATAGCATCAAAGGCCTCTTTTGCCGGCTCATGCTTTTCCAGACGATATCCCATTACTTCCGTGGAAATAAGGATAAATTCCGGACGGGCAGTCAGGTTGGTCGTGATTTTCCCGTCTTCCTTTCCGTCAACATAGAAGGTATATCCTGTTTCGTCCCACAAAAGTCCGAATCTGTGAAATTCTTTTTTATCAAGATCCATTCCTTTCCCTGCAGTACTGCGCTTCATATCAAGGCCGTAACCGCCGGTAAAAACATTGTGAGGAACGATATTTCCGGGTGCAAACGATTCCATGACATCTATCTCTACGCCGCTGTCTGCCGGATTCAGGGAGGAACCTATCACTGGCGATTGTATCCAGAATGCACTCCACCAGCCTTCTTTTTGTTGCAGCCGGCAGCGGCACTCATAATAACCATAACCATGTGTAAACTTATTCT
>CABQGZ010000157.1 GCA_902463835.1 uncultured Lachnospiraceae bacterium | reverse complement strand
TGTGCTGGCTGACGGCGCCTGGGAGAATATTTTCACGGAGAAGCCGGAAGTATTTACCAGAGAGGAAAAGCGTGCATGGCTGGATCAGATGCAGGATGTGGCGCTGGGATCTGACGCATTCTTTCCCTTTGGGGATAATATCGAGCGGGCGCATAAAAGCGGCGTGAAGTATGTGGCGCAGCCGGGTGGGTCTATTCGGGATGACCATGTGATTGACACATGTAATAAATATGGCATGGCAATGTGCTTTACTGGGATAAGGCTGTTCCATCACTAATTTTATAGAAGAGAAGGGCCTTTTTTGTGCGTACTATTTTAAAAGTCTTTTGCCTGTAGTGGGTAGAGACTTTTATTTTATGCGCAGTATTTCGGAAAAGAGGTATGGTTAAGAGGTATAATGTAAAGAATAGCGATATGATATGTGAAGATTGAATATGATTGAAATAGGTAGAGAGTAGCATGGCTGAGGTTTTATGATTCAGCTGTGATACAGCCCATAAAAAGGAGACAGCAAAATGAACAACCCGTGGTGGAAGCAGGCAGTGATCTATGAAATCTACTCCCGCAGCTTCCAGGACAGCAACGGAGACGGAATCGGCGATATCAGAGGAATCATCAGCCGCCTGGGTTACCTGGAGAAACTCGGCGTGGACGCGGTATGGCTGACGCCCATGTACGCCTCGCCCCAGGCGGATAATGGATACGATATCTCAGATTATCGAAGCATTGATCCGGTGTTTGGGAGCATGGAGGATATGGATCAACTGATTCGGGAGGCAGGCCGCCGGGGAATTCGTGTTATTATGGATCTTGTACTGAACCATACCTCGGATGAACATCGGTGGTTTCAGGAGGCAAGAAAGAGCAGGGATAATCCGTACCATGATTATTATGTGTGGCGGGACGGGACAAAGGAAAGCCCGCCCAATGAAATGCAGGGTGTTTTCGGAGGCTCCTGCTGGACCTGGGTGGAATCGTGCAGACAGTATTATTTTCATCAGTTCGCAGGTAAGCAGCCGGATCTGAATTGGGAGAACGGGAAGGTGCGGCAGGAGATATATGATGTGATGAACTGGTGGAAAGGGAAGGGCGTGGGAGGATTTCGCTTTGATGTGATCGATCAGATTGACAAGGAGCCGGATAGAGGTATTACGGCCAATGGTCCAAAGCTTCTCTCGTATCTTACGAATATGCGGGACAATACTTATGGAGGTACGGAGCTTGTCACAGTGGGGGAGACCTGGGGCGCCGATTGGGAGCGGGCGGTCCGCTACAGCAATGAGGAGAACGGCGTATTTTCCATGGTGTTTCAGTTTGAACATATGAGTTTGGATCAGAGACCGGGGAAAGGAAAGTGGGAGGTCTGTAAGCTGGATTTTATCCGGTTGAAGCAAGTGCTTTCCAGGTGGCAGGAACGTCTGTATCAGAAGGGCTGGAACAGCTTGTTTTGGAATAACCATGACTTGCCGCGGATTGTTTCGCGCTGGGGAGACGACGGTGAATATAGTGAGAAAGCCGCCAAGATGCTTGCAATTTTACTGTTTGGAATGCAGGGGACTCCGTATATCTATCAGGGGGAGGAGCTGGGGATGACGAATGTCCGGTATTCCATAGAGGAGTACCGTGATATTGAAACTCTGAATTTTTATAGCGAGGAGAAGGCCAAGGGGCGCGCGAAGAAGGAAATTATATCGGCCATCCATGCCAGGAGCAGAGACAATGCCAGGACGCCCATGCAGTGGTCGGAACAGGAGCATGCGGGATTCACAACCGGTGTGCCCTGGATGAAGGTAAATCCGGACTATGTAAAACGGAATGCTAAGGCGGAAATGGCAGATACGGATTCGGTGTGGGCCTGCTATCGAAGGCTGATTGCGCTGCGCAAGGAGCATATGGTTCTGATTGAGGGGCAGTATCAGCTGTTGTTGGAGGAGGATCCCAGGCTGTTTGTGTATAAAAGAACATGGCGTCAAGAGGAAATCCTTGTGGTATGCAATTTTTTCAGACATGCCGCGTCCTTTGTGCTGCCAACGCCCTGGTTGGAAGCAGGAGAGCTTCTGATATCCAATTATGAAGAGCTGGAAAATGGAAGGCTGAAGTCTTTCGAGGCCAGGATGTATCTGAAAAAAGAAGTTGACAGCCTCTGCTAAAGCTTAATTTTCATCTGATTTTTCTGGCTGCGTTACCTGCAGACAAGAAGCTTGCGCTGATATTCATTGGGATAGAGGCGGCCGGTCTTGGCAGTCAGTACGCTGCGATAAAGGTCGGAGGCATAAATATCGGTGTTCAGCATAGCCAGGCCGCCCGGGGACAATTGCTGGCCAGCTGCGGAGGGATTGGTGATGAGGGGAGCCTTGGCGGAGGCCTTTAATGATCTCAGCAGCGGTGCAGCGGACTCCCGGAATCCCAGGATGCGCAGGTAGGGGAGACTGTCAGCTGCAGGCCGACCTGTACACAGAGGCGTTCCCATGGAGCTGGAGGCTGTGCAGGCAGTCTGGGATTGTGTTGAGATTTCCCCGGATTTGTGTGTGTAAGGAGTAAGTGTCTCTCTGCGAATATTCAGCAACAGATGGGTCAGAGCGCGACTGACTCTTGTGTAAGTGATATCCCGGGTATCGCACAGCTGACAGAAATCGCTCCAGGACAGGAAGCTGTTCCGCTGCTGGCACAGACGGTTGGCCAGAGCTGTGGTCATATCTGCATATTGCAGCAGAGATTCCGGTGATTCCTGAAGCAGGGTATGGTGCAGCAGCAGGGAAAAGTCATCTTCCTGCAGAAATGAGGCATTTTTCTGATAATCGGTCATAATCTGGCAGGAGGCTTCCGGGAGAGCCGTTGTCAGTTCTTTTGGAACTGCGGAGGAGAACAGGCTTTTCCGTATGGCGGTGGCGGAGGCAAGGGGTGCGTTGATATCTGTGCTGTGATAGCCGCTTCCCTCACGTTTGATGAGGATGGGAGCGATGTGAGGGGCGAAGGCAGCTATGGATTTCAGGTATTCCAGGGCAAGGATGTTGTTGGGCGATTCCAGAAGGTCAGAGTATTTTGGCAGTGCTTTTGCACGGGCGGCTGGAAAGGAGAGTCCGCCTTTAAGACCGGCGAGGAGGGCATCGCGGTACCAATTCGGTTCTTCTGACAGGAGCTGGGCCAGCGCGGAAAGCCTGGGAAGATCATCACTCTCTGCGCCGAAGGCGAGAGAGTCTACAAGTCCAGTGGTATGGAACAGCAGAACGCCGCCCAGAGCAAATGTTTCGGCGCTGGCTGTGGCAAAGTAAGCGGGCAGCTCAAAGACCAGATCCGCCCCCTGGAAGAGCGCCATCTGTGTTCTGCTGTATTTATCCATAAATGCGGGGGTGCCCCGCTGCAAAAAATCACCGCTCATGGCAACTACGATATAATCTGGCGCAAAGCGTTCCCGTAATTTCTCAATCTGATATTGATGTCCCTTGTGGAAGGGGTTGTATTCTGCGATGATACCTGTAACCTTCAAGTGGAAATCTCCTTTTGGCGGTTTTTTCTTACTGAAAAGGTAGCATAAATGGGAGAAAAATGCAAGTGCCTGATTTTATACAATCTTCCCCCTTGTCTCCTGGAAAATAATGGTTTATAATAAGAGATATGCCAAGGTGCGATTATACAGTGCCAAAACTGGGCACGCTAGAGAAAAAGAAAGAAGGAAAGATAAAATGAACGTATTAGTGATCAACTGCGGAAGCTCCTCACTGAAATTTCAGCTGATCAACTCTGAGACAGAGGGAGTATTGGCCAAAGGGCTCTGCGAGAGAATCGGGATTGAGGGAAGCCAGCTGGTATATCAGCCCGCAGGCGGAGACAAGGAGAAGACACAGGCCCCCATGCCGACCCATACCCAGGCCATTCAGATGGTGTTGGACGCGCTGGTAAATGAGAAGACAGGCGTGATCGGAAGCCTTGCCGAGATCGGAGCCGTAGGCCACAGACTGGTACATGGCGGAGAGAAATTTGCCAGCTCCACCATCATTACAGAGGAAGTGATCGAAGCCGTGGAGAGCTGCAACGATCTGGCGCCTCTTCACAATCCAGCCAACCTGATCGGCGTCCGGGCCTGCCAGGAGCTGATGCCGGATGTGCCTATGGTAGGCGTGTTTGACACTGCGTTCCATCAGACCATGCCGGAGAAGGCATACCTGTACGGACTTCCCTATGAATACTATGAGAAATATAAGGTGAGAAGATATGGGTTCCACGGAACCTCCCACAGCTATGTGAGCAAACGTGCCGCAGAGCTGGCCGGTAAGCCGTACGATGAATTGAAGACGATCGTATGCCATCTGGGCAACGGAGCCTCCGTATGTGCCGTTAAGAATGGAAAATCCATTGATACCTCCATGGGGCTTACACCTCTGGAAGGCTTGATCATGGGAACACGTTCCGGTGATATTGATCCGGGAGCTATGGAGTTTATCGCCAAGAAAGAGGACAAGGATATCTATCAGGTCATGAAGATCTTAAATAAGGAGTCCGGCGTGTATGGACTCTCCGGCATCTCCAGTGATTTCCGTGATCTGGAAGCGGCTTCCGCTGCCAATGATCCGGCGGGCGATCGCGCATTGAATGCCTTCTTCTACCGGGTGGCCAAATATATTGGCGCTTACACTGCGGCCATGAACGGCGTGGATGTGATCTGCTTTACCGCAGGCGTAGGAGAGAACGGGCCGGAGACCAGAAAAGCAATCTGCGATTATCTGGGCTATCTGGGTGTGGAGATCGATGATGAAGCCAACAAGGTGAGAGGACAAGAGCAGCTTATCTCCACCGCAGACTCCAGGGTAAAGGTATACTGCCTGCCCACCAACGAAGAGCTTGCCATCGCAAGAGAGACGGTGGAGCTGGTGAATGGGAAATAGTGACGTTTCGCCCGTGACGTTCAGCCCGTTTTGGTGGCTATGGCTGAACTGTTGTACAAAATAAAAAAAGAAATTGACAAATACAGGCGAAGCATGTATAATAGAGCAAGTGTGGATAGGAGACTGCCATGATAGTTGATGTATCAGAGATTATTTCCAATGAAGATAAGGAGATGTCTAAGAACGTAGAGATAGATTTTACCTCTTTTGACGCTGGATTGGGTGAGTTTCCGGTTCTGGGGAAAGCTCCCTTTACCCTGACGGTTGCCAATATAGGGAACCGGCGTCTTACCGTAACAGGCGAGACAGAGGTGACGATCGCGTTGAACTGTGACCGTTGTCTGAAGGAGGTTCCTGTAGGTTTTGCCATTGAGATCTCCAAGGAGATTGATCTGAAGAAGTACCTGGCAGGAGATCCGGAGGAGCTTTGCGACACAAACTACATGATAGGTACAGATCTGGATGTAGATAAACTTATTTTTGGAGAGATATTGGTGAGCTGGCCAATGAAGGTTTTGTGCAGGGAAGATTGCAAGGGCATCTGCAAACGATGCGGAGCCGATCTGAATCTGGCACCATGCCAATGCCAGAGGACAGAACCAGATCCAAGAATGGCAGCAATCCAGGATATATTTAACCAATTTAAGGAGGTGTGACCATGTCTATTTGTCCGAAGAATAAGTCTTCCAAGGGAAGAAGAGACAAGAGAAGAGCGAACTGGAAGATGAGCGCTCCGAACCTGGTAAAGTGCAGCAAGTGCGGAGAGTTAATGATGCCTCACAGAGTTTGCAAGGCTTGCGGCTCTTACAACAAAAAAGAGATCATCGCTCAGGATTAGTCTGTTGCAGTGAGAGATTTAAGGGGAGTATCACATGTGATTGTGGTGCTCCTTTTTAACAATGAGATTAGCAGCGAAGGAGAAGGAATATGAATCGATTATTTAATATGGACAACGGCATCTTCCGTGCTCTGTCCAAGGCAGTAGACTGTCTCTACTTAAGCTTTATCTTTGTAATAACATGCCTCCCTATATTTACCATTGGGACATCCATCACAGCCATGTATTATACGGTACAGAAGGTTCTTCGGCATGACCGGGGGTATGTGGCCAGTGAGTACTGGCATTCCTTTAAGACCAATTTCAAACAGGGAACCATTGTTTGGCTGATCGTTTTGGCCTCCGGTCTGCTTCTTTTTTTTGATATGAAGATCCTGCAGGCTATGGATCAGGCGGGCCATGCGCTGGGTAAAACATACGTGTTTTTCGGAGTACTGCTGCTGTTTGAAGCACTCTGGGTCTCCTATCTGTTCCCCTATATGGCGCGTTTTGAGAACAATCTGAAGGCCATTATGAAGAACGCAGCACTGATCGCCATCATGAATCTACCCAGAACCCTGCTGATACTGGTATTGATGGTAGTGTTCGGTCTGCTCCTCTACCTCTTCATGCCCTTAAGCTTTTTCGTAGTGCCGGCCGTCTACACCTGGCTGAAGAATCTTATACTGGAAAAAGTCTTCCGCAAGTATATGCGAGAGGAGGACATAGCCGCCGAGGAGGAAATGAATCGGGAGTACAAAAATTGAAAAAAGTATGGGCTGCCGCAGAGCAGCCTTTTTTGTATCCCTTTTAATACAAGAAGATGCTACAAACCAGTTGAAACATTTCTCCAAAGCCTGTAAAATAGAAATCAGCAGTAAAGTAAATTATATATAAGAAGAGGAGTGGTTACATATGCAGAATATGCAAGGTTTCGGAGCAATGATCGAGAAGCTGAAAAAGAGCCCAAAGACCATCGTATTCACGGAAGGAACGGAAGAACGAATTTTAGAGGCAGCTTCCCGTCTGCTGGCTGGAAATTTCCTGACCCCTATACTGGTGGGCAAGGAAGCGGAGGTAATGGCCGCAGCGGAAGAATTTGGTTATAACGTTCGGGGGGCAAGAGTTGTTGACCCGGACAATTATGAGAAGATGGAGGAGATGGTTGATCTCTTCTGTGAGCTTCGCAAGGGTAAGAACATGCAGCCGGAGGAAGCACGTAAATTGCTGAAGAAAAGCAATTACTTTGGCACTATGCTGGTGAAGATGGGCGAGGCGGATGCATTGCTGGGGGGCGCTACCTATTCCACCGCAGATACCGTGCGTCCTGCGCTGCAGATCATCAAGACAAAGCCGGGACACAGCGTTGTGTGCTCCTGCTTTATTATGGTTCGTCCCTCCGCCACTGGCGATAACGAGGTGCTGGCTATGGGTGACTGCGCCATCAATATCAAACCCAACGAAGATGAGCTGGCGGAGATCGCGATCTGCAACGCAGAGTGCGGCAAGGTATTCGGCATCGAGCCGAAGGTGGCATTCCTAAGCTATTCCACCCTGGGCTCCGGCAAGGGTGAAGATGTGGAGAAAATGCGCAATGCCGCAGCCAAGGCAAAAGCCATGCGCCCGGATCTTGCCATTGAGGGAGAGATCCAGTTTGACGCAGCCGTATCTCCCCGGGTAGCCCGCAGCAAGTGTCCGGACAGCCCGGTAGCCGGCCACGCCAACGTGTTTATTTTTCCGGATATCAACGCCGGAAATATCGGCTATAAGATCGCGCAGCGTCTGGGC
>CABQGZ010000156.1 GCA_902463835.1 uncultured Lachnospiraceae bacterium | reverse complement strand
GCCTCCGCTCTGGATAACTCCGGCACCACAAGCTTCAGATTCTTATACACGGTCATATGAGGAAACAGACGATCCTCCTGAAACATGACTGCAATGCGGGTATCTGCGCCGATTCCACCGATTCGTCCGGTATCAGGCCTTAAGAATCCCGCCAGCAGCCGCAGCAGTGTCGTCTTCCCGCTGCCGGACTCCCCCATAATCACCACAGGCTGCCTCTCATCCCATTCCAGATTCACATGGGAGAGTATCTGCCTTCGTTCCTCCTGTCGTTCCCCATTCTGCTCCGAATTCACATTGAAATCCCTCTCATAAGTAAAGGATACATCCGTCATTGTTATCTTCATAGCTTACCCCCTCCCCATGTTCCCATCGCCTTTTCCAGCAGCCAGGTAAAAAGCTTCTCTATCAGCACTGAGAGCACCACGATCACCACCGTCCATGCAAAAAGATCCGTGGTTTCCAGATAGATCTTGGCGTTGTGCAATTGTGTGCCAATGGTATCCCTTGGAATTGCAATCACTTCTCCCGCAATCCCCGCTTTCCAGGCAAACCCCAGAGCCACCCGGCACGCAGACAGAAAATAAGGCATCGCCGCAGGCAGATACACAGCGTGGGCCGTCTTAATCCGGCTTAGCCGATATGATTTTGTAGCCTCAAGGAGCAGCGGATCCGCACTTTTTATTCCCTGCTGCACATTCTGATAAACCATGGGAAGCACCATGAGAAAGGCTATAAAGGTACTTAAGCTTTTCCCGCTGATCCAGACCAATGCCAGTATGACGAAGGAAGCTACCGGTGTTGCCTTGATGATGCTCATGGGAAGCCTCAGCAGCTGATCCACCAGCCTCCATACAGCAGATAATACACCCAGAACCGTACCGGCCAGCACCCCCAGGAGGAAGCCCGCCATAATCCGTCCGAAGGAGGTTCCGATAATCCTCCAGAACCCAGTCGTTTTTACCAACTCCACAATGCGCAAGAATACAGCAAAAGGGGAGGCCAATAACAGGTCTCTCCCCACGAAACAATATGCAATCTGCCAGACGATCAGCCAGAACACCAGCACGCACGTCCAGATTACAGCTTTCTTCCATTTGAAATTTTTCGCTATGCACATATTCTGCCCCTACTTCACCTGATAGTAAAACGCGTCATCCGGAAGCTTTCCGCCCACGGAAGATGGATTCGCATCGTACATTACCTGTAAAAATCCACCGGCGATGGTCTTCATCTCCGCTCCGGTCTTAAATACAATATTGCACTCCGGAATGGCCTTGACTGCCGCCGCTTTTTTCATAATATCGAAATCTTCCGCATACTGCGCGGCTGTCTCTATGGTAGCTGCCCCGTTGGTAAACTCCACAGACGCCTGATACGCCTCAAGGAAACGCTGTAACGCTTCCGGGTGTTCCTGGGCAAATTGCTTCTGAACAACGATGCAGCCCATGGTAAGGGTGCTGCCTTCTCCCACTTTGTTCCACTCCTCCGTGATATCCAGCGCTACCCGCACATTCTCGTTCTGCGCCATCAGGCTGGTCACAAAGGGCTGTGCCAGAAGCGCGACATCCGCTTGTCCACTTGCCATCAGCGAAGCCACCTCCGCGGCCTCCGACTTATATTCCACTGTCACATCCTTCTCGGGATCCATTCCGTTCTCCCTCAGAAGATAACTCAGGGCATACTCCGGCGTCGCGCCCTTTCCAAGGCTGTAGATTGTCTTTCCGGCCAGATCAGAAATGCTCTTGACACTGTCTCCGCTCTCTACAACATACAGCACGCCCAGCGTGTTCAGAGCTGCAAGCTGTACCGCTCCTTCCGTCTTGTTGTACAAGGTGGCCGCCACATTAGTAGGAACAGCTGCAATGTCAAATTTGCCCTGGATGATAGTCCCAAGAATCTCATCTGCAGAACCTGCCAGCGTAAATTCATAATTGTCCGGTGTGCTGTCCTCCCCGGCGTCATGGAACATCTTCAGCATTCCAAGAGCCGTGGGCCCTTTCAACGCTGCGATCCGGATGTCCTCTTTCTCTGCCGAATCCTGTGTCTTGTTTGAATCTTCCTTGCTGCCGCCGGATTCCTCCTGGGAAGGTGTTTTTTCTTTATCAGATTCCTGCTCTTTATTGCCGCATGCTGCCAGTGATACGATCATTCCTGCTATCATCAACCATGTTATTAATTTCTTCATATTGTCCTCCTATTGTCCGCTTGCGAACACACTCCATTATAAATTTAACAACATGTTTTGTCAATGCATAGATGCCCTCTCACCTGTTTTGCTACCTACGGCTAAGCTATGGCATGCAGATTTTTCAAAGAAATATCCAGAATCGGCGCTGAATGGGTCAGCGCTCCGCTGGATATATAATCCACGCCAAGGCCGGACAGACGCGCGATATTTTCTCTGGTGACATTGCCGGAGACCTCCACCTCTGCCCTGCCGTCAATAATACGCATGGCCTCCTGCATCACATCATAGCTCATATTGTCCAGCATAATGATGTCTGCCCCGGCTTCCACAGCCTCCCGAACCATGTCCAGTGTCTCCACCTCCACTTCGATCTTACGCACGAAGGGCGCATACTCTTTGGCCATTGTCACCGCCTTTTTGACGCTGCCTGCTGCACCGATATGATTGTCTTTGAGCAGTACGCCGTCCGAAAGATTCAGACGATGATTGTTTCCGCCGCCCGCACGCACCGCGTATTTTTCAAAAATACGGTTGTTGGGCGTTGTCTTTCTTGTATCCAAAAGCTTTGTTTCTGTTCCCTTCAGATAGGAGGATACCTCCCGGGTGTAGGTGGCGATACCGCTCATCCGCTGCAGATAATTCAGGGCGGTACGCTCTCCTGACAGGATCACACGGATGTCTCCCGTGACTTTGCCCAGAAGCTGTCCTTTCTTGACGGCTTCCCCCTCCGCGGCAAAAAAAGTCACCTTCGTATTCTCATCCAAAAGCGTAAAAACACGTTCAAAAATCTGCAGGCCACAGATGATGCCGTCCTCCTTGCACACCAGCTCGGCCTCCCCTGTCTGCGGCAGGGGCATAACGCTGTTGGTCGACACATCCTCACTGGTGATATCCTCCTTGAGTGCACTTAAAATAAGCGGTTCCACATTTAATTTCATTGTAATCGGATCAAACATATTTTACTTCCTTTCCTGGCGGATTTTCCGCGCCTTCTCTTTTTTATTTCGTGCTTTTTGTCTCTTTACATGTGCTTTTGCAATGACGGTTTTCACTTGTGCTCTGTATTCTTTTGCCAGCCTTCCGCTGTCTGCATAGGCTTCCTCATCCAGCTTTGTCTCGTACTCCTCCGGCTGCACCTTCCGAAACTGTCCGTTGATATCCTGCGCTGCCCGGCCTGCAAACACCATGCTCTCCAGCAGGGAATTGCTGGCCAGCCGATTTTTTCCATGCACGCCATTGCAGGCTGTCTCACCCACTGCATACAGCCGCTCCATGGATGTGGCGCTCTCATGATTCACCCGAATCCCGCCCATAAAATAATGCTGGGCCGGCACCACCGGGATGCACTCCTTTGTCACATCATAGCCCATCTCTTCACAATGCTTCACAATATTGGGGAAATGTCTTCGCAGCTCCTCCTCCGGTATGGGCCTTAAATCCTCCCATACATAGTTGCTTCCATCCTTTTCCATCTGTGCCAGTATGGCTTCTGTCAGTCGGTCTCTTGGCAACAGCTCATCCACAAACCGTTTTCCATCCTTCCCGTACAATCTGGCGCCTTCGCCCCGGACAGACTCTGAGATCAGAAAGCTTCGATCCTCCTCCTTCTCCGAATAGAGGGTGGTGGGATGAATCTGTATATAATCCATATCCGCAAGCTCCACTCCGTGTCTGTCCGCAATGGCAATTCCATCTCCGGTCAGATGCCGGAAATTGGTGGAGTGACGGTAAATCCCACCGATACCTCCCGTAGCCAGAACCGTATAGTGCGCACGAACTGCATGAATGATTCCGTCTGGGAACTGCACGACTCCGCCGTAGCACACGTTGTTCTCACAGAGCAGATCACACAGCTTCACATGCTCCAGCAGCGTGATATTCTCCCGTTTTTTGGCCTCCGCCAAAAGCTTTGAGGTAATCTCTTTTCCGGTAATGTCCTCATGAAACAGAATCCGCTTGGCCGAGTGGGCGCCTTCCCTGGTATAGGCAAGGCTACCGTCCTCCTCCCGCTGAAATTCCACGCCTACCCCCAGCAACTCCTCCACAACCTTCCCGGAGGAGCGAATCATAATATCCACAGAGGTTTTGTCATTTTCATAATGACCTGCCCGCATGGTATCCTCAAAATAGCTGTCATAATCCGACGGATCCCGCAGCATACACATGCCTCCCTGGGCAAGGAAGGAATCGCTGCTCGTTTCATCCGACTTGGTAATCACTGTAATCTGTCTTGTTCGATCAAGATGCAGCGCACAATACAAGCCCGCACAGCCGCATCCCACAATTAAAATATCTGTTTCCATGATCCTGTCTTTCTTCATCTCACTCCCGATTCTCTCATACACAAAAATATTATGGCCGTTTTCTGCCACAAATATGGTCTATTATACTATATCTCTTTCCATATGACAAGACACATATTTATACAGAAGTATTGACATTTTTCCATTATTTCTATATAATCATCTGAAATTCTAAAATCATAAGAAGGGGAAAACAATGATGTATTCCACAAGAGAATTGCAGGATATCATCCTGAAATTAAAAAAAGAAAACGACGTCTGTATTCTTGCGCATGCCTACCAGAGTCACGATATCTGGGAGGTGGCCGATTACGTGGGAGATTCTTATGGTTTAAGCCAGAAGGCTGCCGAATCCCATGCAAAAACCATTCTAATGTGCGGTGTGCGTTTCATGGCTGAGACCGTCAAGATCCTTTCTCCAGACAAAAAGGTTCTCTTATCTCACGCCCAGGCCGACTGTCCCATGGCTCGACAGATGGATGCAGCAATGGTTCGGGAACTGAAAAAAAAATATCCTGGTTATGCCGTTGCCGCCTACATCAATACCACTGCGGAGTTGAAAACAGAATGCGACGTCTGCGTCACCTCCTCCGCCGCCGTAAAGGTCATCCGCAATATGGATGCCAAGGATATCATTTTTATCCCCGACTGCAATCTGGGACGCTGGGTGGCCGACCAGATTCCAAAGAAGAATCTGAAGCTTTTCCAGGGGGGATGTCCCATCCATGCCTCCATCACCGGGGAGGATGTGAAAAAGGCGAAATCCCTTTATCCAAAGGCCCAGCTTCTGGTTCATCCTGAATGCCGGCCGGAAGTATATATGGAAGCTGACTATATCGGCAGCACCACAGGCATTATGGATTACGCAAAAAATAGCTCCTGCCAGGAGTTCATCATCGGGACAGAGAACAGTATTGTACAGCACCTGCAGTTCCTTCATCCGGATAAAAAGTTCTATCCCCTGGCAAAGACCTGCATCTGTCACGATATGAAGTTGACCACACTGGCCGATGTATATCATTGTATCTGCGGGAATGCGGGCGAAGAGATTGTTCTCCCGGAAGAAGTTATGGACAATGCCAGGAGATGTCTGGATGAAATGATTCGACTGGGTGAATAGACATATATCAGATATGTAGGCCTGTTTCGGCCTACATATCCTCAAATTCTTCTTCGTCCAGCAACTCATCAAAGCGGTCTGCAACGGCCTCGTACTCGTCATCATCCTCAATATTCTCCAGGGAAGGATTGCCCTCTTCATCCTCGGAATAACGATAGATGTAGACCTCGCCCTCCTCATTGGGCTCGTCTTTATCATCCAGGGGCAGAAGGGCGATGTAATTCTGCTCTCCCACATCAAAAATGGTAAGAATCTCACACTCCACGGTAGCCCCATCGTCCATCTCCAGAGTGACTCTCATATCGGAGCCGTCATCCTCCATCTCTGGATTCTTTGCATTCGTATCATTATCGTGATTCATTTTCTATTCCTCATTCTTTCTTTTTCTTTGTGTCTGATCCGCACATTTTTTAATCAATCTAGTATTGCTGTGTTCTGTTTGACCAAACAATCTATAAGTATCATACTACAGAAGAATGGGAAAAAAGTCAAGTGGATTTCATCTCCCCCAAAAATCTGGAAGGCTCCATCTCCCTCCCATTGATGCGGTCAGAATAATACAGATGCAGCCGATCCCTGGCCCTGGTAACGCCCACATAGAACATACGCCGCTCCTCCTCCAGCTCCGCCGAAAGCACCGCCTTCTTGTAGGGCATCACCCCCTCGTTCACATCCAAAATAAATACAATCGGGTATTCCAGCCCCTTGGCGCTGTGCAGGGTGGCCAGAGACACGCACTCCCTTTCCCCTGCCTGCCGCTCCTGCAGCTGCTTTAATTCCTTCGTATAATCCTCGATGTGTGCAAACCACTCCTCATACGTCTTGTAGGCTCTGGCGCTGTCCTGCAGCTCGTCCAACACCTCCAAAAGCTCCTCCGCCTTAATCCTGCGGTAATCGGCGTACTCCGTCAGATACCCCTCATAGCCAATCCCGCTGCGGATATAGTTGATGGCGGCAAAAGGCGAGATGCGCGACAACACCCGCAGATCCGCCTCCAGCTGTTCGATTCGCTCCGCTACCCAGGGCTGTTTCTTTTCGTAAAAATAGTCCGCCCACACATCGAAGGCCACCGTCCCCTCCTCCAGGCTCTCTCTTGTGATATACCTTTTCGGCCGGTTCATTACCTTCAAAAAATCCGCCCTTGCACGACTCCCCAATGCCAGGCGCAGGTAAGTCAGAATATCCTGTGCAATCCAGTGGTCGTAGAGATTGGGAATACTGTCTCTGGTGCGAAAGGGAATGTTATAGCTCATCAACTGCTCCATCAGAAGTCTTGGCTGGGCGTTGGTGCGAAACAGGATCGCCATATTCTCATAGGACTGCCCCTGCTCCCGATAGGAAAGCAGTTTTTTGATCGTATGTTGATTCTGAGCAAACTGATCGGGAAAGCGCTGTGTTTCGATGGCCTGCTCCGCTGGGCGGCTGGCATGGATGTTTTTCTCAAAGCGCTTTTCATTGTGGGCGATAAGGCGTTTCGCCCCTTCCACAATCTGGCTCTGGGAGCGGTAATTGACGTCCAAAAGAACCTTTTTTGCCTCCGGATAGACCGCTTCGAAGCCAAGCATGATCTCCGGCTTTGCACCCCGGAATCGGTAGATGGACTGATCGTCATCTCCCACCACAAACAAGTTATCCTGAGGCTTTGCCAGTAATTTTACAATGTCAAACTGAAGCTTGTTGATATCCTGAAATTCGTCAATCAAAATATATTGAAAACGCTCCTGCCATCCTGTCAGGATATCCTTCCGCTGGCTTAACAGCTCGTAACAATAGACAAGCATGTCGTCAAAATCAATGAGATGCTTCTGCCGCATCCAACTATCATAGCTTTGGTATATCCGGTGGAATACCTCCTGGGAGCAGCCGGTGGAATAATAATGCTCCAGAGG